>NZ_JAKRFQ010000448.1 GCF_022347985.1 Photobacterium sp. OFAV2-7 | reverse complement strand
AAGGACTTCCTATCCGGACATTCGCCGTCAGTTAATTGGAAAAGCCTAGGCCCGGTACCAAGCAACTCAATAACACAAAAAAGCGGACATAATGGTTACGTGAAGACGGTGGAGACTCGTAATGGAATCAAAACTAAAACGTCTGATTATGGCGGCCGTTGTATTATTACTTCCCGGATGCTCTCTATCGATTGATGAATATCAGGGAACAGAACCTGATTTTAATCTGTTTGAGTATTTTGACGGCACTGTCATGGCCTGGGGAATGTTGCAGGATAGAGGTGGAAAGCAAACAAGGCGGTTTGAAGTCGTCATCCAGGGCCGAGTAGATGGCAACACATTAACGCTTGACGAAGATTTTGTTTTTGATGATGGCGAAAAGCAGCAGCGTACTTGGGTGATCACCCGAAAAAGTGATGGCAATTACTCCGGTCAAGCTGGTGATGTAATAGGCTTGGCATCGGGAACGTCAGTAGGTAATACGCTAAATTGGCAATATGTGCTTCGTGTGCCTGTTGATGACACAACGTATGATATTAGTATCGACGATTGGATGTACAGGCAAGATGAAAAAAGGGTGTTTAATATTGCCACAATGACCAAGTGGGGATTTAAAGTCGGTACACTGACACTGTTTTTTGAAAAGCAATAAGGGCTCGTTTGGTATTACGAACTAATATTTCTGTTAGCAGCTGGCAATAAGCTGACGTTTAAATCTTTGCTTTGCTTTATACATGTCAGAATCTGCATGGCATAAGAGTGACTGAATATCGTGTTCGTCGATGTCACACCGTTTGACTAGTGTGTAGCCAATCGATGCCGAGCAGTTTACATCATCAATAGTAAGGCCACTTCCGATATCATTTTGCAGTTGAAGGTGCTGGCGTTTAAATTCGTCTTTGTTTTCAAATGTTGATAGTAGTGCAAATTCATCACCGCCTAATCGCCCTACAACGCCTGTGTCACAGCTGAGTTTATTTAAGCGTTTCGTTGTTTCTACCAGTACCAAATCGCCGAATGCATGACCATATTGATCATTGATAGTCTTGAAATTGTTGATGTCGATATAGAACAACGCAACGTAGTCATCATGCTTGTTGTAGTCATCTATCTCTTGCTGCAGTTTTTGACAAAATGCCCGGCGGTTGTAGGCATTGGTCAGAAAATCATAGGTTGCAGACTGCATGAGTTCTTCTTCGATTTCGTATTTTTCTAATGTAACAGCACAAACCGAGGCTGCCATTTCCAAAATTTCCAGTTCGAAGGGGGTGGGTCTTGCGGGTTCGCCACTGTATGTAGCAAAAGTGCCTAATAATTTGTTTTTAGAGGACATTATTGGAACTGACCAGCAAGAGGCCAGGTTGGCCTTTGAGGCAACGGCTTTGAAGTTTGCCCAGTTACTGTGCTCGTTGATATTCTCGGTAATAACTTTTTGCTTATGGTAAGCGGCAGCTCCGCATGAGCCGACATTTGGACCGATATGAATGCCCTCAATCGCCTTGTTATAAAATTCAGGCAGACTTGGCGCATATGCACAGTGCAGGGTGTCTGTTTTTGGATTGAGCAGCAAAATGGATGTTAACCGATCTGTGTAGATGTTCTCGGTTACATCGATCAACTGCTCGAGCATTTCCTCTTTTTGCTGTCCCAGGGCGAGCATCCTTAGGATTTTGTTGAAAGCTCTGTGCGCGTGAAGAAGTTCGTTAATCAAAATACTTCCTTCCAGGCTGATTGTTTATTAGAGATGCTTTTAATAGTTATCTTTTAATTTTATCTAATAACATCTGAGCAACAAAGCTACGGTATCGAAGTTTTGATATTTATTGTGAAAGTGTGAACTTCATAATATTTATATCGATAGTGATTAACTGACTCCTCGCGACATCGCAACAATTCGTTTGAGTATCCATCTAAGTAACAGCGGGATCTCTTCGATGTTGTCTTCGTCGGTATATTCAACCATGGCTAAGGCTACATCGGGTTTGGCATGACGTTTAAGTGCTCTCATAATAATCTTCTTTGGTGGCACCTGGGTGTCATGGGGGATATTTGCCAGGCGACGAAATAATGGCTCGTATCCATTGTTAAATAGAAAATGCTCGATATCCCGGTTGGGTAGTACGGTTAATCGATGGCGCTCAGCTTCGGTACCTAATATGTTTCTGACAGTATCAGCATATTTTTTACCGGCCAGATCACCGTCAGCAACGAGATGCCACTCAATACCCAAACTTCTTGCAACCTTGATGAGTGGCTTAAGACCACTTTGGGCAAATTCAATAATTTGTACGCCTTCAGCTGCCAGGTTATAGCCGCAGATACGGGCAAACTCGTTAAATAACCAAACTTCGGTTTCTCCTTCAACTAATAACCAGGCTCGAGCAAAAAGAGCATTAGGGCGGTGAAGCCGAACATGAAATGTGACTCGTCTTTCTTCGTCGCGGCTAAGTCTTTTAGGCAGTATCGAGTAGACATGGGTACGATCTGGCTCACGAATGAGCTTTTTGATCGTGTGCAACGGGACAACGCTAGTCAGATCCGGGCTATTGGTTGTTAAGATCTTCTGCATTGGCATGTTCATAATAAATGACCACGCTTGATGCAAAATGGTTGGGTGAAGTCGGCCTTCCGGATCTTCGAGAATCATAATTGGGCGGGAGATCCGTTTTAATTCCACCGGGCCTCGTGCACGGATAAAGGCATTAAGCAGCCC
Source organism: Photobacterium sp. OFAV2-7 (assembly GCF_022347985.1). Lineage (GTDB taxonomy): Bacteria > Pseudomonadota > Gammaproteobacteria > Enterobacterales > Vibrionaceae > Photobacterium. The sequence goes on along the minus strand of NZ_JAKRFQ010000448.1, from coordinate 1,404 downwards.
CATCAAGACCAGCCGCCCTTGCTTGGTCATTTGTGGCTGGGTAAGTTGTTCCAGTGGGTTGATAGCGTATTGGGCTCTAACTGGGAAATGGGCGCGGTTAAACTCGGTTGAGCGATTATGCGGCGTAAAGGCAAAATAATGGTCGACCAGAGTACGAAGCGCATTAATACTGCTTTTTATCTCTTCAGGGCTAACATGGCCCGGCCGGGTCATAAGGCGTTCGCATGTGTTCTCAAGACGGCGCTGGATCCTGGTGTTTTCGGCGTTTATTTTTTCGTTATGTCCATTGCCGTTTCCGTTGCCATTACTGCGGACGGGCTCGGTACGTAGCCTGCGAGCATCACGAATTCTGACAATAGGGTGCAGGATCATCAATTGCCGAGCGAGTTTATCATTGTCATCACAGTCAATGATTTGGCCGTTATGATCCAGGAAAGCACGGTGGTTAATAATCTTATCGTCTTTGACGATACTATCGACCTGATAGTAAAGGTGTTTGATACCCTCGTTGCCTTCAACCCAAATGGGAGCAAAGCACTTATATTTTCTTAACTTATATTCTCCCGGATAGTCTTCCTTCCAATGCAGTACTATTTGCAACTGCGTCATTTTGGTATGGCCTGCAGTATAGTCGACATGAAAATCTGAGAATTTAAAGTTATAAAATTTTGCATCCGGAGAGAGTGCAATACTCAACGCGTCAAGCAAAGAAGATTTACCCCATGCGTTTTCACCTATAAGCACTGTTAGCTCGTCAAACATGAGTGATAGGCGCTTAATCCCTCTGAATCCTGAAACTTCTATTCGGTTTAGCTGCATAGTTCACCTCTAGTAGTTAGAGTACAGCACCTTTGTAGAGTATGTGCCTATCAAGCTCACAGATTAGTAAGAACTCCTTGATTTTAAACACACAATTGCCAATTCGTACTGAAAGCTTGTTGTTATTCAGACAGATTGCTATAGTCCGGACAACTAAATTCGCCAGCATTTGACTTAATCTTCAATTGCTTAGGCGTAATTGATAAAGATAAGTATTCTCTGGAGATGTCAGATGGCTAAGATAATTCATTCAATGATCCGTGTTCTGGACCTTGATAAATCGTTGAAATTCTACAAACAGGCGCTTGATCTTGATATTGCTGAGCGTTTGGATTTTGAAGGCTTTAGTCTTGTGTACCTGCGCAATGAAGAGAATGACATGGAACTTGAACTGACCTGGAATGAAGGTACGGAAGAGGCGTATAGCCATGGCTCAGGCTATGGTCATATTGCAGTCGCGGTGGATGAACTGGAAGCTGAGCATGAAAAATTGACTGGCTTGGGTTACGAACCTGCAGAGATTAAAGAGTTTTTCCGTGAAGGTCAGCTATTAGCCAAGTTCTTCTTTGTTCAGGATCCTGATGG
>NZ_JAKRFQ010000045.1 GCF_022347985.1 Photobacterium sp. OFAV2-7 | reverse complement strand
CGGCACCTTCAATGCAACCCTGATCAATGCGGGTATCCCGACCATTTTTGTTGATGCCGAGGTGATCGGCTATACCGGTACCGAGCTGCAGGATGACATCAACAATGATGAAAAGGCACTGGCGATGTTCGAACGTATTCGGGCCTACGGCGCATTGAAAATGGGGCTAATCAGCCGCCTGGAAGAAGCTGAGACACGGCAGCATACGCCGAAAGTCGCCTTTGTCTCCAAACCGAAAACCTATCAGTCTTCAAGTGGCAAAGCTGTTACAGATAGTGAGGTCGACGTTCTGGTCCGGGCCCTGTCGATGGGCAAGTTGCATCACGCCATGATGGGTACCGCGGCCGTTGCAATTGCCTCCGCTGCCTGTGTACCGGGGACGCTGGTTAATCTGGCGGCCGGTGGCGGTGAAAAAGAATCGGTGACGTTCGGGCATCCGTCCGGGACGTTAAAAGTGGGCGCCAAGGCAAAGCAGGCTGAACAGGGCTGGGTGGTCGAGAAAGCCATTATGAGCCGCAGCGCGCGTATATTGATGGAGGGCTTTGTCCGTGTTCCATCCACTGTTTTCGAATAACAGGTCTTTGAAAATAAGCCTTTGAATAGCAATGTCAGGACATACTGGAGGAAGCAATATGTCTGCATATCAGAAAGAATACCAGTTGGCACAAACCGCGCCGGAAGAGTTTTGGAAACAGCAAGCCAACAAGATTGCCTGGTTCAAGTTTCCTCAAATCATTCTCAGCAAGGATGAACAGGGCATTGACCGCTGGTTTGCCGACGGTGAACTCAACACGGCCTATCTGGCACTGGATCATCATGTCGAGCAGGGAAGGGGCGATCAAACTGCACTGATCTATGATTCGCCCGTGACTGGCCAGAAAGCCCGTTATACCTACCGCGTACTGCGTGATCAGGTCGCCAAGACCGCCGGTATGCTGGCAAGCCTGGGCGTCAGCAAAGGGGATCGGGTAGTGATTTATATGCCGATGATCCCGGAAGCGGCGATGGCAATGCTGGCCTGTGCCCGCCTGGGTGCCATTCACTCGGTGGTGTTCGGTGGCTTTGCCCCGAACGAGCTGGCAGTAAGGATTGAAGACGCCGAGCCGAAAGTGATCATGACAGCCAGTTGTGGGGTGGAAATCAACAAGGTGCTTCCCTACAAGCCACTGGTTGATCAGGCCATTATGGATAGCCGCTGGAAACCTGATCATGTTGTCGTACATCAGCGCAAGCAGTGTCAGGCCGAACTGAATCAGGAGCGTGACAAAGACTGGTCTGCATTGATGCGAACGGCCACACCTCACGATTGTGTACCTGTATTGGCAACCGATCCGCTTTATATCCTGTATACCTCTGGTACCACGGGTAAACCCAAGGGCGTGGTGCGTGATAACGGCGGTCATGCCGTTGCGATGAATTACAGCATGAGCACAATTTACGATGTTGAACCAGGGGATGTGTACTGGGCAGCTTCGGATGTCGGCTGGGTCGTTGGTCACTCCTACATTGTCTATGCACCGTTAATTTATGGCTGCACCACCATTATGTACGAAGGTAAGCCGGTTCGTACTCCTGATCCGGGTGCTTTCTGGCGGGTTTGTCAGGAGTACGGGGTCAAAGCGCTGTTCTCCGCGCCGACTGCCTTCCGGGCGATTAAGAAAGAAGATCCTGAAGGTGAACACCTTAAGCAGTACCCGATGCCATCATTGAAAACGATATTTATGGCTGGTGAGCGCTTAGATCCGCCGACACTGGAATGGGTGCAGAGCAAGACCGGACGTCCGGTGGTTGATCACTGGTGGCAGACTGAAACCGGGTGGGCCATTGCCGGTAACCCGATTGGGCTGGAAAACTTTGCTGTTAAGCCGGGCTCGGCAACAAAGCCAATACCTGGTTATTTGGTCGAGGTGCTTAACGAGCTCGGTGAGCCGCAGAAAGCCAGCGAGCAAGGTTATATCGCTATCAAGCGTCCACTGCCACCGGGCTGCCTGCCTACAGTGTGGCGTAACCATGACCGCTTTGAATCAGGTTACCTGAGCCAGTTCCCGGGCTACTACGTTTCCGGTGATGGTGGCTATATTGATGAAGACGGTTATCTGTTCGTGATGGGGCGCATTGATGATGTGATCAACGTGGCCGGGCATCGCTTGTCGACAGGTGAGATGGAAGAGGTTGTCGGCGGTCACGAAGCTGTTGCCGAGTGTGCTGTAATAGGTATTCACGATGATCTCAAGGGCCAGTTGCCACTGGGGCTGGTGGTACTCAAAGACGGTTATGTGTCGGAAGGCGGGGCAATAGAAAATGAGCTGCTGCAAAAAGTACGGCAGGAAATTGGTGCCGTTGCCTGCTTCAAACGGGCATTGATTGTTGATCGTCTGCCTAAAACACGATCCGGTAAGATCTTACGCCGGGTGATCCGCCAGATTGCTGATGGTGAGCAATATGTGGTGCCGTCTACCATCGATGATCCATCCAGCCTGCAAGAGATTGAACGGGTACTGGAATAAGTATTCCTAAATTAATAAGACTCCCTGTGTAAACAGCTTTTGCATCGCAAGATGCAACGGCTGTTTTTTTATGGGACAAGACAAGCCTCAAGCCCGCTCATGTTTTAGTGTTAACGAGAGTACATCGATCCGTTGCCAGCTCAGTTCTGAAGTGGCTTGGCGCAAGCTGGGTGTCATTACTTTCCTAGTGAATCAGGGAGCTCTGAGTGATATGGCTCTAAAATTGCTTGTATCTTAGATAATTATGCAGAGTTGTTTAGATTTAGGATGCAGGGACGAGAGGAGACATGGGATGTCGATTAACGTAACGGTATTGTGCCTGGCACTGGCGGTGGTTGCCTTTGATTATATTGCCAACCGTGATGGCTTAAATAGCGAGCCGCAGCTGCAATATGTCAATGATACGGATTCATCAGATCAGAAAGTAGCGCAAGAGCCATTCAAGATTGATTTGCCGCCTCGCGGCGTAGTGCTGGGGGCCGTGTACGTCGGCCAGTAAGAGGCTTTATCTGGCTTGATTATGAAAATCCCCACGACAGTTGTCGTGGGGACAGATGTTGATGTAGATAGGGCCTAGGAGTCTTGGCTGTATCTTTTTAAAAATGCATTTCTTGTTTTTCTTAGGGCAAATTGGGACTGTTGTTTTATTTTTCGCCTAGCCTGTGTTGTGTTTTTGTTCATGGTTATTGTTCAATACGCTCCCTGTACGCTTGCCTTACTGTGGTGGTTATTAATAGCAGTATTGGGATGTTATTACATGCTAATTTTGGCTGCCAAGAGTGATGTGCATTCCAGAATTTGAGGTGCCTAAAGGCGTTGTTTGATAAGTAATTGATATGGATTTTATTAGAATTATTACTCAGCATAAGTCTATCAATTAGAATGAGATATATCAGTTTTGACAGCGAGTTCCGGTATAGCTTCGAAGCGCTGTATTCTCTACAGAGAGGTACTGTCGGCTTGTGGTTTGTTGTTGAGGCTGTCTCGTAAATCAATCAACGGCTGTTGGCTGACTTCGATGATACTGCGAACAGGCCTGTCGAGTTCGATGATTAATGTCAGGACCAACGAGAAGGACAGTGCAAATGGAATAGCGGCAACCAGAAGGCGGCTTTCTCCTTGGGCTCCCACCTGAACGCCGTTGAGTGCAATTGTCAAAAAGGTCAGAAGGGCAAGTGTAATCCAGATACTGATCGGGATCCTCCCTCTTAGGCCGTAGTTAACTCGCTCGCTGTGAATGTCGAAGACTGTATTGAGTGAGTCTATATAGAGCTGGCTTTGAAGTGGCGACAAGTGATGGTGGCTTTTGACGGCGATTTTCCAAAGCTCTTGCTGAATTTGTTCGCTTTCGCGAATTATCTGGTTGACGAGAAGTTTGCGTTGGCTTTGCTCTTCTACCACCCGGATATCGACATATTTGCTAAGCAGTTGGTGGCTTTGAGTCCGATAGGGTTCTTTCAATAACTCGGTTCGCAACATAGCCGTCCCAACTGCGTTGGCTTCTTTTAACACCAATTGTTTTCTGATGTCGTTTTTGGAGGCAGCCATGCTAAAAGAAATGGCAAGAATAAAGGCGAGCAGACTGGCAAGGCCGGTTGCCATTGGAGTAATGGCCTTGCTGATCTGGCTAGTGGCAAAACGGCGGGTAATGCGGAAGCCAAACTCAAACATGATGCTAATCGAACAAAAAACCAGAACCAGAATGAGAAAGATAGACAGCGAGTCAATATAGGTTTCTTGATACATAAATAGCCTTGAACCTTTGTTTTTATTGGTAGCGTTTTAACGCTTTTGGTTAGTCAAAAGTATAGCGGCAAACACTGAGGCAGGTGGCTAAGAGGTAAAAGAGAAGAGAGCTTTAGTATCAGCTTCTTAGTGAATAACCAAACTCCTTTGTTACCTTTATTGGAACAATGAGTTGCTTTTCGACTTATATATCTATTTTTGTTCACGTCATATTCTTTCAGGCAAGCAAACCAATCAATAACAGCCAGAAAGGACATAAGTTATGAGCCAGAATAAGTTTACCGAAACACTAACTGCCGATAATGCCGTGCTGGCTATGATCGATCACCAAACCGGCCTGATGGTGGGGTTGGGTGATGAGCATCCAACGGTGATCAAAAATAACATCTTGGGCCTGAGCAACATGGCGAAAGCAGCCGGAATTCCGTCAGTGATTACCGCCAGTATGCCTGAAGGTCCAAATGGCCCGGTGATGCCAGAAATCCAAGAAATCCTTGGTGGTGAAGTCATTAATCGTGACGGTGAGATTAATGCATGGAAAAGCGATAAGTTCCGTGATGCCGTTAAAGCAACTGGTCGCAAAAAAATCATTATGGCCGGTATCGTAACCGATGTCTGCCTGCTGTTTCCGGCACTGTCGGCCGTTGCTGAAGGCTACGATGTCTATGCCGTCATTGATGCATCCGGGACATGGAATAAAACTGTGCAAGAGGTGACGGTTCAGCGCTTGGTGCAGGCTGGTGTGAAAGTAACAACATGGGCTTCTGTTCTTGCCGAGGTTATGGATGATTGGCGTAGCGAAAATGCAGAAGCGTTAGGGTATGTGCTCGCTGGGCACACCACGAAGTATGGGTATGTTATGAATAGCCATTTTGCTAAATAAGTTAAGATTGAGCGAAACAGGCTGCTGAAAGGCAGCCTGTTTCTGTTAGGGCAGTGTTTGTTGTAGAAAGTCAAGAAAGGCGCGTAGCTTGGGAGCGACACCTTTATGGCTGGGATACAGACCATAAATGTCAACCGATTCACACTCCCAGTTATCAAGTACCCTGACGAGTTGACCGTTATCAATGAACTCTTCGCACATATAACTGGGTAGTACGGTAATGCCTGCTCCGTTAATTGCCAACTGGCGAAGTACGCTAAAGTCATCACAGCATAATGATGGTTCAATAGTGAGAGCTTGAGTTTGTTTACCTGATTGTAGGTGCCACTGGGGCTTTCTGTTGGTAGCTGTCATATGCAGGCACTCATGATCTTTGAGATCATCCGGATGGACTAGAGCTGTTTTTCTTTTTTTCAGGTAAGCAGGGCTGGCGTACAAGAACAGGTTTCTTGTGCATAAACGCTTGGCAATTAATGAGGAGTCTTCAAGCTTTCCAACTCTCAAAGCCATGTCAAAGCCTTCTTCAATGAGATCAACCCGCCGATTTGTCAGATGAATATCCAGTTTAACTTCTGGATACTGTTGCTTGAAAGTTGCCAAATAACGGCTGAGCAAGTTTTGGCCAACAGCAATAGAAGCACAAATTTTCAAGATCCCTCTGGGGGCTGCCATTAGCCCTTCTACAGATTGTTCGGCACTTTGGATTTCATCCATAATCCGCTGACAGTGCTGATAATAGACTTTTCCTATCTCTGTCAGGTGCTGGCTGCGTGTAGAACGTTCAAGCAGCTTGACGCCTAGTTCATTTTCTAACCGGGTAACTTTGCGGCTGATATTTGATTTGGGCAACCCGAAATCTTCAGCTGCTGCAGTAAAGCCGCCCTTGTTGACGACAGTCGTGAACACCATCATGTCGTTGAGGTTTTTCATACTGTTACCTTAAATAGAACAATGAGTGTTAATTTAACCTATATATCCGAATTTCTCCATTCGATATGCTTTCACCATGACTTACGCTACGCACAAATAACGATGTGACGGGAGATACAGATGGAATTATTGACATTTAATGAGTTGCCTCAGGGTGGTTTCGCAGGATTACGTGAAAAGCAGTTTGTTATTGACCAAAGAATACTTCAGGGGCAAAAACATCCATACGCAGCTAACGGTATAGGGAATTTCGTGTATCTGGCTGACGCTTCTTTCAGGCCTTATGGAGAAACACGCATGCATCCTCACAAAGAAGTCGATGTCATTTCTGTGATGGTTGAAGGCCGTATCAGTCATGCAGGTTCTTTGGAGCACGGGCAGCACCTTAATACCGGAGATGTGCAAGTTCAGCGGGCGGGTGGCGAAGGCTTTACACACAATGAAATCAACCCCGATGGCCGTGAAAATAATATGATCCAGCTGTGGGTGTTGCCCGAGCAGTACGGGGAGCCCGCGGGTTACAAGGTTTATAGTCCAGTACCCGGAATGCGCACTCGTATTTACGGTGGAAGTAAGTCGCAAGCCGAAACGTTCGATAGCAGTACCTTTATTGATGTGGCCTTGCTTGAAGCTGAGCAGTCTATCAGCCATGAAGGGGAAGTAATCGCCTATTTGGCGAAAGGTGAAGGAGTGGCAAACGGTGTTGCTATCAAACCACGAACATTAATTCGGACAACGGGGCTTGAGTTGGTGGCTAAATCTGAATCACAGCTAATTCTCATCTACAATTGATTGCAACGGAGACGAACGATGACTAGACAAAATCAGCCAGAACCGGCCAGCAGGCATACTATCGCTTTTGTGACGTTCTTAGGTTTGCTGCCGTTGGTGTATTTCATCCCTAGGTTGGTATCACAGTGGTTATCTGTTTCTCAATGGGTCGAGGTTATTATTACTGTGGCGATTATTGTTCCGATTATGAGCTACTTGATCTTACCTGGGTTTACTAAGCTTAGAGCCTGGCTGTTATCGTAATTTATCAGCGGTGACTTTTCGAAGGAGAACGCCATGGGATATAAGCACGTGTTGTTGGCACTTAACCTGGATGAAAATGCCGAATATCTGGTGAGCAAGGCGGCTGAGATAGCCCGCGTTCACCATGCCCTGTTCAGCGTGATCCATATCGATCCTGATCTTGGCCATTTAGAGCAAGGTGTCAGGGAGTTTGATGCGGTGAATATTGATGAAAGCAGCCACTATGAATCTGTTACAGCTATGAAGCGGCTGTTGAAAGGAACTAATTATCCGCTGTATAAGCACCTGTTTTACACAGGCTACATTGAAGATCAGATGGCCAATGCAGTTAAACAGTATGATGTCGATCTATTAATCCTGGGTCACCACCAGTCCAACATCTTTCGTCAGCTGATGCTCTCTCTCAGCGAGCCTCTGGTTCGGCAAATGCCCTGTGATCTTCAGTTGCTGAAACTGGAATGATCCCCGAACAGGTTGCATTGGAGTTAAGGGATACTGCTCATCAGGGCTGGTTGCAGTTAGTGCTCACTTAACGAAAAGTTGAGCGACGGATTGCCAGCGATATACAAATTCGTCAACTAGGCTGCCATCCGGTGCTTGCCATTGCTGTGCTCTGGCATTGAATGCCCCGAGCTTTTGGTAAAAGGTTTGGGCGGCTTGGTTGCCAGCCAAGACTTCAAGATACATGCCTTTATCTGGTGCCTGTTCAAGGGAAAGTTTGGCTGCTGCTTGCAAGAGTTGTTTGCCTAGGCCAATTCCTTGATAGCCGGAATCGATGTGCAGGTTTTCAACCAACGTGCCCCACTCGTGGTGATTATCCAGATAAACACAAATAAACCCACAGAGTCTGCTTCTTTCACGGGCTACCAAAATTCTCTGGTTGGGTTTGGGGGCGGCAAAGCGCTGCTGCCAGATATTTAGCCGGTTCTGAAAAATATCGTGGTTAAGATAGTTTTCCGATAGCAGCCCTCGGTATATGTCCTGCCAGCTTTTGGCGTGTAATGTGGCAATGGGGGCCATATCGTCTGGGGTTGCGATGTTTAGTTCAACCATGGTTTCCTTCCCAATTGTTACCTTCCAATTCCTTTTCCCTTGGTATAGTGCGCATTAAGAAGTATATGCGAAACCGCAAGTTGGATAGGAATTGTTAATGAATGTTCAGTACCTGAAAGCATTTGTACTGGCTGCGCAGTTAGGGTCGATTTCTGCCGCTGCCCGTGAGATGGGAAAACGGCAGTCTCAGGTTAGCCAGTGGATAGCCGATCTGGAAATTGATTTTGGTGTCGAGCTGTTTGTTCGTACCGGTAACAGTACTCGCCTTAGTGAGGCCGGTGAAATCTTGTTGCCTCGCGTTATTCATACTGTTAGCCAGGCAGATAAACTGGCAGTTTGTGCATCGGCGCTGGCAAGGGACGAGCCAATGATCCTGCGTCTGGGCGTCGATAACTATATTCCCCAGTCATGTCTGAATAGGGCACTTTCGGAGGTTTTGCAGCAGCAGACACTTAATCTTGAGCTCTATTCCGATGACAGAGAAGTGCTGTTTGAGCAACTTAACAATGATGAGCTTGATGTTGCCTTGCTCTCGGAATCTTCCGTTCTGCACTACAGCGACTTTCAGTATTGTCGCCTGGGAAGCTACTGTGATGTTTTGGTTGTCGGCAGTATCCACCCGCTGGTGGCTGAAACGACGGCTACTAAAACGACAATATCGGCAGATCAACTTGCTCAGTACCGTGAACTGATCTGGACCAGAGAAAGTATTTCTGCTGAAACTGAAGCTGGCTATAGTCCAAGCTATGCCGCTTTCTCGGAAATTGGCACCGTGGTGAACCTGCTAACAAACGGAGTGGGATTTGCGTTCCTGCCAATCGATATGATTCGCATTGAGCTTGAGAGCGGTAAACTGAAACAACTGCAACCCGACTTTGAACAGGCCGAAATGATACGCCGGGTCGAACTGGTCTGGCAGCAAGGGCTGGAGCTGACAGAACAAGGAAAGCGCCTAATCGACAAGATGAAGGCCAATCACACCTTTACCCGCTGACAATTAGCCCCTCTAATCATGTGGCCCCTCTACACCATTAGGAATAGAGTGGCCATATAGGTCATGGTGAGCGACTAGTCCTGGCTGTCGAACACTGTTTTACCCTGAAGAACTGTCATGAGGATTGTAGTGTCGGCAATGCTCTCGGGGCTCAGCTCGGTGATATCCCGGTCAAGAACCACCAGATCTGCAGACTTGCCTACTTCGATGGAGCCGGTGATGTCTTCAAGCCCCAAGCTGATAGCGGCATTGATAGTGTAGGCATCAATGGCAGCATCGATGTTCGGCAAGCCTGTCTTGCCCATCAACAAGCTGTTTGCGATACCGACCAGCGGGTTGATGTTATGAACATTCCAGTCGCTACTCAGGCTGACATTGGCTCCGGCATCATACAAGCGACGAACCTGCATCAATGAGCGGGTACGTTTTGCGCCGAGGAACGCTTCGGCCCAGCGATGATCATGTTCGGCAATATAGTCCGAGCCGACCTGAAAATCAGCGCTGACCTGTAATGGCTTGAAGCGGTTGATATCCTTGCTGTTGACCATCTCGACATGGGTCAGGGTGTAGTCTCTGTTGGCACCTTGGTTTCGTGCATGCTCGATGGCGTTTAGTGATTCCCGAATCGCCCCATCGCCGATAGCATGGATATGGGCACCGTAACCGATCTTATCCAGTGCTGTTAGCCAGCTTTTCATTTGTGAGGGCGGAATATAATTAATGCCGTAAGGCTCGTCCTCGATGTAAGTAAACAGGTAGGGAGCGAGTGTTTTGGCGGTTCCGTTGATAAGGATACCGTCGCTGTACATTTTGACCTGGTCGACAATCAGCAAAGACTCAGGATCGCGGCTTTGAATGCGTTTCAAGAAGCTAAGCTGGGATGCCTGATCGTCTTGAGGATAAATCCATGGGCGAAGTGACACCCGGGCCGTTAGCTCATTGTTGGCCTGTGCTTCTTTCCATACCTCATACCACCCCCGCTTCCAGTAGAGTCGGCCGTCGCCAATGGTCGTGATCCCGTGAGCGGCTGCTTCTTCGAGTCCGTTCATCAAGCCAGCGTAACTTTGGTTAAACGGATCACTCATGCTGTTCCAAGCCAGCTCCATCACAATGTCACCGGCGTTATCGAGCAAAATCCCGTTTAGCTCGCCGGTATCAGGATCTTTGAGGATTTTCCCGCCCTGTGGCTCCGGTGAGGTCTTGCTAATGCCGGCCAGTTTCAGCGCCTGTGAGTTGACCCACATGGAGTGCGAGGTTTGTTCCATAATGACCACTGGCTGGTCCGGGAATATACGGTCCATTACGGCCAGTGGCGTCTCAGTGTTGCCTTCATTCAGGGTAAGATCCAGCGTGAAGCCATACCCCATTAGCCACTCGCCTTTTTTGGCATTTTTTCGGCACTGCTTGAGGTAGGGGATTTGCTCGCTTAGGGTGGCGTCTGTATTCAGCTCGCAGTTCCCGCCAGCTTCCGAAGCCGCCTCGAAGACATGGTTATGGTTATCGACAAAACCCGGTAGCAGCATGGCTCCCTCTAGATCGATAATCTCAGTCTCAGGCTGTCGCAAACGTTCGGCTATCTGATTGCTACCGACATAGAGGATTTTCCCGTCGGCAATTGCGACAGCTTCGGCTGGTTTGTCGGCATACACTTTGGCATTTTTGAAGATGGTGTCGGCCATTTCAGCGGCGGCTGTGTGGGGTACAGACATCATTGCTACGCCCAGCAATGCAGCCTGTTGGACTTTTTTCATTATAGTGATCCTAATATGTTTATGTTTGCAAGCTGAAGAGCTGTAACCTACTCGGTTGTATCGGTTTTCCCTGGCATTACAGCATGTACTGCGACGAGAGAAAGAATAGCTGATGGTTATCGCTCATGTCACTGGGGAATAGCGTAAGGAAAATCACATGATAATGAAAAATACTCAGTATCATGATTCCGTGATACTGAATAGCGAGGGAGGGTATAAGTGAGCCTGACGTGTTGAGTTCAGGCCCACTTGCAGAGTTGACTGGATGTCAGTCAGTTACTGTTGCGGGTTTAACTCCTGTATTGTGCCATTACGCCTTCTTTTGCGATGAAGCGGTGGCTGACTTCACCGACATTATCCTGGCTGTCGGCTTTTAGGGTGTAATTCTTGCCGTCATTGAGTTTGTTAAAGTCGACCGCGTACTGGGTGTAGACATCACCGAACTGATAACGAACATGCATTATTTTCTGATCGAGGTTGTAGGCCAGTGAATACTGGGTGGCATAACCTGTCATTACCCCGTCTATCTCCCGGTTGGCAGCATCCAGTGGAACGTGATAGGTCGAGCTGTTGATTTTGGCCAGTCCGTTCAGGTAGCTGGTGGGCTCTTCAAGCTGCTCCAGCATATATTTGTTCCAGATAAAGCGTTGTTCTGATGCCACGTTCCCGGGCAGGGTGAAAGAGCCACTTATCACGCTCTGTGATTTGGGCTTTTGCTCCTCCCAGCTCTTGAGGTGCTGGTGATATTCAGGGCTGTTGGTTAGAACATCATATTGCTTGCCGTGATAAACCTCCCACTGCCCGTCGATGAACTCTAGGATGGCAGAGTCGCCGTTGGCATCTTGAATCGCGTAGTGGCCTTTGAGGGCTTCGCCGTCATGAACAAATTGCTGTATCTGGACTTTCTTCAGGCCTGCTACAGCTTCTTCGACGCTCGCGTAGTTATCCAGGATATAAGGCACAATTCGTGAGTTTTCCAATTGAGGCCGCTCAGCTGTGTAGTCTCCCGGCGATTCTTCGTTAAAGTAAAGCGCATTGGCAGCCAGCCCTGCTTCGTTAAAGCCATCAACGCCAGCTTTGCCATAAAAGGTAGCCATGATGGAGGCATACTTAGAAGTCCACTGTTTGCTGTCAGCTCCTGAATCGGCACCCAGGTAGGACTGCCCTTTGGCACGAACATCGATTGTTGGATGAGTTTCTACCATCCAGTCCATTGTACGAGAAACAAAGACCCCGTGGTTTTCGGTTTCCCAGATCAAGCGGGAGCATGCTTCGGCGGCAGTGGCTGTGAATACGACACCTAGGGCAACGGCAGTTGCGAGAACAGTCTTATTTCTTTTCATGAGCGGCCTCTTGGTAAACGTTATGGTGTTATGTATGGTCTAATCGCCAAATCACGGTTCCTATATTAGCGACTTCACCACACACGTAATCTCAGTTATGTTGGGGAAAACCCAACAAAAGACATCTTAGATATGCTTCGATTTTCATTTGATCAGCTGCAAGCATTCATCGCTGTTGCCGAGCAGGGCTCATTTAGCAAGGCTGCGAGAGAGCTGAAAAAAGATCGTTCGACCATTCATCAGCAGGTGGGCAACCTGGAAATAGACTTGGGACTGACGCTGTTTGATCGCAGTGGTAAGTTTCCGGTGATGACAGAAGCGGCAAGGCCACTTTTTCGGTATGCGCTGTTGGTGATCCGTCAGGCCGAGCAGCTGCAGAGCGTGAGTGAAAGTTTGTATAGCCGTCAGGAGCCCGAGCTAACGATATACCATGATATTACGCTGCCGGTGGTCGTGATCCGAAGAATGGATGCGGAGCTGCGGCAGCAATTTCCCGATACTCAGATCCATTGGTTGCACCGGGGTAAACAGGAAGGGGTCGATGCCCTTCTCAGCGGTAAAGCCGATTTGTCCATCGCCATGAACTCGGCAAGAACAATGGTTCCACCAAAAGGCATCGCGTTTATCAATCTGGGGTTTATGGCATTTCATTTTTACACGGCCTGTGATTCATCTTTGCAACAACTGCCGGTAGTTACGCTTAATGAATTACAAAGCGAACAGCAATACATGCTGGAGAACTATGCCAATGCCGGTTTAGGTGAAACACTGCGGATGTCAGCTCGCAACAGCATGATCAGTAATATGGATGTGCTGCTGGGGCTGTTGCAAGACTCTGGCTGGGCGATTTTGCCCCTCCATATAGCGGAGTCGGAAGAATATCGCGGCAGGCTCAAGCGGCTCGAGGTGGATTTTCTTAATCATGTCGGACGCTGGGGATATGCCTTGCTGTATTGTGAGCAGGGTGAGACGGGGCCTGTTAAAACAGCTGCAATGGAAGCGGTGAAAAAGCAGTTTCGTATGCTGTTGGCTGAGGAATGAATCCTTAGAATTGGTTGAGCAGTATCATCGCCAGTGTGAGTTTTCTGTGACTAATACAACGTTACAGCGAATTATATAATTTCCTTTCTTAGTTTTGTGACCAATTTAATCATGATTGACAAATTGGTTGATCTTGATCTGCTATTTTAATCTTTTTGGTTAACCAATTTTGCTTTCATGTCGATACTGGTAGGTAGCTCCTGACAGAAACATATAAAGGATTAACATGAACAGCAAACTCTTTACCCTAACACCTCTCGCTGTGGCACTTGTTCTCGCCGGTTGTAATTCATCTTCTGACTCTAATGGAAACGATGATAAAGGTGATTTTCTGCAACCTGTTATTAAATCACGCGTACATGCGGTTATCGAAGCCGATGGTTATCAATTCCGTGATGCTAATGGCAGTGGCAAGCTTGAGCCTTATGAGGATTGGCGTCTGACAGCAGAAGAGCGAAGTGCAGATCTTGTTCGGCGAATGAGCCTTGAAGAAAAAACCGGGATGATGATGATTGATACTTTAAATGCTGATAGTTATGGCAAACTGCCAGATTCAGCAAAGGAGTATGTTAATAATGAAAAAATGACTCGGTTTATTTTTCGAAATTCCGTTGTGGCTGAGCCTGACCGAGATGTAGTGGGTGGTAGATCGGGGGCCGAAATCACTCCGAAGGAAGCGGCATCATTTATGAATTCGATGCAGGAATTGGCTGAGAATACTCCCCATGGCATCCCGGTATTGTTCAAGTCAAATGCTCGAAACCATATTGACCCTTCAGCTAAAGCCGGTATTAATGTTTCTTCCGGCGCATTTTCGGCCTGGCCAAAAGAAGCGGGCCTGGCGGCAACTCGGGATATGGATTTGATTGCTGAGTTTGCAAAGATTATGAATGATGAGTGGTCATCAATAGGCCTTCGTAGTATGTACGGCTATATGATGGATCTTGCGACAGAACCTCGATGGTACCGGGTACATGAGACTTTCACCGAAGATGCAGAACTTGCCGCTGATATTATGGGCTCACTTATTGTCGGACTGCAGGGAGAGTCATTGAATCAGGATAGTATTGCTCTGACAATCAAGCACTTTCCTGGTGGTGGCCCTCAAGAGGATGGTGGCGATCCGCATTATGACTTTGGTAAAAATCAGAATTACGAAGGGAATAACTTCGATTATCACTTGATTCCATTTATTGCAGCAATCAAGGCCGGTGCGTCTTCCATCATGCCGTACTATGGTATTCCGGTCGATCAAGATGTGAACCCTAACAATGTCGGCATGTCCTTTTC
>NZ_JAKRFQ010000447.1 GCF_022347985.1 Photobacterium sp. OFAV2-7 | reverse complement strand
CGCTCAGGCTAGCCTTGAAGGTGATGGTTGGAGCTACGAGCGCCAATGGGCCTTCTATTGCGGTTTTGCTGCCACTATGAAGCCTGTAGAGCTGAAGTGGGCATCTATTGACGAAGACGAGCTTGAGCTGCTCAATGCCCGCCGTCATTGTAGCGACTGGGTACGCCAGGTGGTTAATGCGACCCCGGAAGATATGTACCCGGAAAAATTAGCCGCGGATGCGGTTGAGTTTCTTACTTCCATTGCCGGAGACAAAATCAGCCATGAGCTACTGGTCGGTGATCAGCTATTGGAGCACGGTTGGGTTGGCACTCACAGCGTCGGTCGTGCCAGCAGCCGTCCGCCGGTGATGCTGACGCTGGATTTCAACCCGACGGGCGAGCCTGACGCTCCGGTTGCAGCATGCCTGGTGGGTAAGGGGATCACTTTCGACTCAGGTGGCTACAGCCTGAAATCGAGTGCCGGCATGGTGACTATGAAGTGCGATATGGGCGGTGCGGCCACCGTAACGGCAGCATTGGGCTATGCGATTGAGCAAGGTTTGCGCCAACGTGTGAGGTTGATCCTGTGTTGCGCAGAAAACATGGTCGCAGGTAACGCCTATAAGCTGGGGGATGTGTTAACGTACAAGAATGGGCTGACCGTAGAAGTGGTCAATACCGATGCAGAAGGACGTTTGGTATTGGCCGACGGGTTGATAGCAGCCAGCGAGACCAAAGCGCCGCTGATTATCGATGCCGCAACACTAACCGGTGCGGCGATGATGGCTGTCGGAACCGATTACAATGCCTTGTTCGGTCTTGATAAGGACTTGTTGCAACATGCGCAGCAGTTGTCAGAGCTAGTTAGCGAACCGGCCTGGCCACTTCCGCTGGAAAAGTGGCATCAGGCCAACTGTCCGTCTTACTACGCTGATACGGCTAATAGCCGGGCACAGAAGGGCGGCGGTATGGGAGGGGCATCGAATGCGGCCGCTTTCCTGTCAAGGTTCGTTGATACCGAGTCAAGTCGCTGGATCCATTTTGATTTGGCCGCCTGTTTCCGGGATAGCGCAGATAGTCGCTGGGCGGCCGGGGCAACCGGTCTCGGGGTTGCTAACATTGCAGCCTTGCTGCTATAGCGGTATTGTGAAGGGGGAGTTGTTTGTGTCTCCCCCCAAGATTCACGTCACATTGATGAACAGATTCAAAAGGAAGAATAATAATGACAATTGAAAGAACGTTTTCCATCGTTAAGCCTGATGCGGTAAAGCGTAACTTGATTGGGGCGATTTATCAGCGCTTTGAAAATGCCGGGTTGAAAATTGTTGCTGCCAAGATGGTGCGTCTCAATGCAGAAAAAGCCCAGGGTTTTTATGCCGAGCATGAAGGCAAACCTTTCTTTGATGATTTGGTCGCATTTATGACATCGGGTCCTGTTCTGGTACAGGTACTGGAAGGAGAAGATGCGATTGTGCGTTACCGTGAGCTAATGGGTAAGACCAACCCTGAAGAGGCTGCTTGCGGGACAATCCGATCTGACTTTGCTCTTAGCCTGCGCCATAACTCAGTGCACGGCTCAGACAGCCCTGAATCTGCCGCGCGCGAAATTGCATATTTCTTTGCCGATGATGAAATCTGCCCTCGCGATTAATCGCTGTGGTTAAATTTTAGTCAAAACAAATTATTAACGGGAAGCCTAGGCTTCCCGTTTGTGTTTTTGTCCCCTAAGTTGACGCGGTTGCTAGAATATCCTTATAGGTAACAAGTGGAAACCATCTGGCAAAGGCTGTACAATTTCGCGCCTTGAATTGTCCTGTCACATGCAACCTCCCTTCTTTAGGTTGCCAAGGCGCAGAATCAGTCATTTTTTAGTGAGGCAACAACCGATGACAACAGTCAAAACTAATCTGCTGGATTTCGATCGCAAGGGTCTGCGTAAGTATTTCGCTGACGAGCTTGGTGAAAAACCATTCCGTGCTGATCAGATCATGAAGTGGATCTACCATTTCGGTTGTGACGACTTCGATCAAATGACAAACATCAACAAGAAGCTGCGCGAAAAGCTAAAGCGTGTCGCCGAAATCCGTGCGCCTTATGTCTCTGAGGCCCAGCACTCATCTGATGGTACGATCAAGTGGGCGATGCGTGTTGGCGATCAGGATGTTGAAACGGTTTATATCCCGGACGAAGACCGCGCAACCCTGTGCGTTTCTTCTCAGGTGGGCTGTGCCTTGGAATGTAAATTCTGCTCAACGGCGCAGCAGGGCTTTAACCGTAACCTGCGTGTGTCAGAAATTATTGGCCAGGTTTGGCGTGCGGCCAAAGAGATCGGGGTTGAGAAGGAAACCGGTCGTCGCCCAATTACCAACGTCGTGATGATGGGGATGGGCGAGCCGCTGTTGAATATGAAGAACCTGATCCCGGCATTGGAGATTATGCTGGATGACCTGGGTTTTGGTCTGTCCAAGCGTCGCGTAACGGTTTCGACTTCCGGTGTTGTTTCTGGTCTTGATCAGATGACGGGTAATATTGATGTGGCCTTGGCGATTTCGCTGCATGCCCCGACTGATGAACTGCGTTCTGAGATCATGCCGGTTAATGATCGCTGGAATATTGATGATTTCCTGGCTTCTGTACGTCGCTATATTGCTTCTTCCAATGCTAACCGTGGTCGTGTCACAGTCGAGTATATTCTGCTGGATCGTGTCAACGATGATATGGACCATGCACGTCAGCTGGCAGAAACACTGAAAGATACGCCGGCGAAAGTTAACCTGATCCCGTTCAACCCGTATCCGGGTTCACCATACAACAAACCGAGTAACTCGCGTATTGATCGCTTCATGAAAACCCTGATGGAGTATGACTTTACCGTGACTGTACGTAAAACCCGCGGTGATGATATCGACGCGGCATGCGGACAATTGGTTGGTGATGTGATTGACCGCACGAAACGAACAAAACTCAAGCAACAAAATGGTGAACAAATCCCTGTAAAAGCAGTCTAATTGCAAAGGCCGATACCCGGTGGCTACTCGCTTGCCTCGCGTTTCGGTGCAACATGGACGTTAGCTTGGGGAAAATATGGTACGGTGGACGATGTCCCCTCTATTGTGTAGCTTGTTAATAGGCTGTGTCACAGTCGATGAAGCCGGCAATAGCAATGAGATAGATAAAATTGAAGTGTCTGAGGCCAGGATCTCTCTTGGCCTTAGCTATCTGGAATCTGGGCAATGGCAGCGCGCTCGTGATAACCTTGAGCTGGCGCTTGACTACGCGCCGCGGTATTATCGGGCACAAAATGCAATGGCCTATTATTATCAGCAAGTTGATGAACCGGCTGCCGCTGAGAAAATGTATAAGCAGGCATTGCGTGATTCGCCGAAAAATGGCGATGTACTGAATAATTATGGTGTATTCTTGTGTAGTCAGCAGCGTTACGATGATGCTATCGCTGTATTTGAGAAAGCCATCGAACAACCTAATTACTACCAAACTTCGGCCAGTTATGAAAATGCCGCTTTTTGCAGTCTTAAAGGTGGCGATAAACTGCAAGCCAAAGGGTACTTTGAAAAGGCTCTGGCTTATGAGCCTTTTCAACCGAAATCAATGTTACAGCTGGCGCAGCTTGAAATAGACTCCCACAATTTGAATGATGCGCGCGCCATGCTTTTTAAATTTAATAAGAGGTATGGGTACAATGCAGACAGCCTGTTGCTGCTGCTTCAGCTTGAAAGTGAGGCTGGCCGCTTAACTTATGTCGAGAAGTATGCCAGTCTGCTTAAAGAGCACTACCCTAACTCACAGCAATATCAAAAATATCTAGCCAATGAATACTGAACAGAACGAAGATCTATCAACAGAAGAAGTCATTCGTCCGGGGGATATGCTACGTCAGGCTCGTGAACAGCTTGGCTATTCACAGAAGGATATTGCCAACCGGTTGAGGCTTCGCCTCTCGGTGATCAATGACATCGAAGACAATAATTTTGAACAGTCACAGCTTGCCACGTTCACGCGTGGTTATGTTCGCTCCTACGCCAAGTTTGTCGGACTGGATGAAGCTGACGTTCTGGCCAAGCTTGATCAGCATGGCCATGCTCAGCACCAGGACCATGAGATGCAGAGCTTTTCCC
>NZ_JAKRFQ010000446.1 GCF_022347985.1 Photobacterium sp. OFAV2-7 | reverse complement strand
TAATGAAACAATGGGCTGGATTCCTCCCGGGATTTGATACAACGTACCATGATTTAAGCAACATGAAAGTGGATATCAGTGATGATACGGCCAATGCCACTGTAGACTTCACGGCCAACCACTGGCTTGGAGCTGAAGGCTTCTGGGCTGTGTCCGGTCATTACGAATTCTCATTGAGCCGCGCTAATGACAACTGGGCGATCACTTCGGTCAAAGTCAGAGGCACAAGTGAACAAGGCAGCCGCGATGTACTAGGAGAAGCACCGCAATATGCTAAGGAAAACCTCGAGGCGAGAAATGCACTGCGGATTAGTTATGAATAGTCATCAACAATAAGTGTCGAAAGGGATTAAATGATAAATTCACTGGCATGTTCCGCCAGTGAATTTTTCTATTGGCAAGGCTTATTTCTTCTTTTCCATCATTGCTTTTAAATCAGCAAATGGATTAAACGTCGCCGCTTCGTGATCATCTTCACCTGCTTTGATCACACTGCCAGTCTGCTGATCATGCTCGGTATATTTTTCGTGCTCGTGATCATGGCAAAACAGGCATAGCAACTCCCAGTTGCTGCCGTCTTCCGGGTTATTGGTATGATCATGATCGACATGGTGTACCGTCAGTTCACGAAGGTTGGAGTAAACAAACTCTCTGGTACAACGACCGCAAACCCAAGGATAAAGCTTCAGCGCTTTTTCACGGTAACCTTGTTCTTTGCGGGCATAAGCGGCACTGGTGCCGTAATAATCTGATGACATAATTCAGCCTGATGGTTCGTTAAAGCAATTATCTAAATCTACCGCAAGTGTACCCAAAATACATCGCAATAACCGGACAAAACACACATTGTAATGATTTTCCACTGGCTCTGGTTACCAATACGCACCGCTTCGGGCGCATAATTACGCAAAACTCCCCCATGATGCCAACATCAGCTCAGTCTGATTGAACAAAATTAGCCAAGGGATCAGCAGAATACTGACAAAGTCGTGAAAAATAGACTAAAAATGAAAGGGAGCAATCAAAGATTTCATGAAAACTGATATGGGCGCTGTAGAATAACATCTTGATATACATACAATGACAGAGTTATGTCAAACCCTTGATTGGTTGCAAATTAATCTAAGGCATCAATTCTTACAGAAATTGAAGTAAAAAAAGGTCCGCCCTAGATGTAATGCAGGATGAGTATGTTAGTATTCAGCCCAAATTGTTCATAGTGAATCGATTTTTCACTGTAAAGAGAAGACGGATATGGCTTTTGATTTTTCTAAAATGACTGTGGATTTATCGGCAATGCCGACAACAATTGATATGGGGCACGCTTGGTTAGGCGGTCTGGTATTAGTGTTACTGGTTCTTTATATCGCCAAAAAAGGCAAACCAGTTGAAGTCGAGAAAGTTGTCGAAAAAGAAGTCGAAGTAGAGAAAATCGTTGAGGTTGAAAAACCTGTAGAGAAGATCGTAGAAGTTGAAAAGATCGTTGAGAAAATTGTAGAAGTTGAACCGAAGCTAAAAACAGCGACTCCGGATGCAGCTCTACAGCTACTTTCTCTGCTTCAGCAAGAAGCCCGTTTTATTGATTTCATGCAAGAAGACCTGAAAGGTTTTGCTGATGCAGAAATCGGCGCTGCTGCTCGTGTTATTCACGAAGGTGGCCAGAAAGTCCTAAACGAATACTTCAGCTTTGCTCCTGTTCGTTCCGAAGACGAAGAGACACGCATTACCCTACCACAAGGCTTCAATGCCTCCGAAGTGCGCCTAACGGGTAATGTCATTGGCGAAGCACCTTTCACCGGAACCCTTATCCATCGCGGCTGGAAAGTGACCGACGTTAAATTGCCTAAACTGGCAGACGGTCATGATGCAAGTATTATTGCCGCCGCTGAGGTAGAACTGTAATGCAAGATACACAAGAACATCGTTTTAGCGTTGGTATCGACCTAGGCACCACCCACTGCGTACTGTCTTATGTCGATCTGCAAGATGAAGAAGCAAAAGTCAACGTCATGCCGATCGCCCAACTTACCACACCGGGTAATGTTGAAGAAAAAGATCAGCTGCCGTCATTTATGTATCAGGCTCATGAGTCTGAACTCGCAGAAGGCGATACTGCCCTGCCGTGGAATGCGCAGCCGAAAGCAATTGTCGGTGCCATGGCACGCACACTGGGCAGCAAAACACCTATCCGCCTTATCGCCAGTGCAAAGAGCTGGCTATGTCACGGTGGTGTAAACCGTCGTGATGCCTTCCTGCCACTGAACAGCCCGGAAGAAGTTACCAAAGCCTCTCCTATCGATGCCACTCGTAACTATCTGGAGCACCTGGCAGAAGCCTGGAACAACCAGCACCCTGACACACCGCTGTTCGAGCAGGATGTCACCATCACGGTACCAGCTTCTTTCGACCCGGCGGCACGAGATCTGACGGCTGAAGCTGCCCGTAGCGTTGGCTTCAAGCACATGACGCTGCTAGAAGAGCCGCAGGCAGCCGTATACAGCTGGCTGAAGAACAATGATGACACCTGGCGCGATCAAGTATCAGTCGGTGATGTAATTCTGGTGGTTGATATCGGTGGTGGTACTACTGACCTTTCACTCGTTGCTGTTACTGAAGAAGAAGGAAACCTGACGCTGAACCGTGTAGCGGTTGGTGATCACATCCTGCTTGGTGGTGACAACATGGATCTGGCGCTGGCATATCGCTTGAAGATGAAGCTGGCTCAGGAAGGCAAACAGCTTCAGCCATGGCAGATCCAGGCGATTACTCACGCTTGTCGTGATGCCAAAGAAGCTCTGCTAAGCGATTCAGAGCTGCAAGCGGTGCCAATTGTTGTCCCGAGTCGCGGCTCGAAGCTTCTTGGCGGCACACTACAGACCGAGCTGACCCAAGAAGAAGTTCAGCAAACACTGGTAGAGGGCTTCTTCCCTCAAAACAGCATTGAAGAGCACCCTGTTGAAATGCAGCGTGGCGCTCTGACCCAGATGGGCCTGCCATACGCACAAGATGCGGCGGTATCACGCCATGTTGCTGGCTTCCTGAGCCGCCAGTCTTCAGCTGTTGACGAGCTGTTTGAAAAATACGACCAATTGCATGAAGACTTCATTCGTCCGACAGCAATTTTGTTTAACGGCGGTGTACTTAAGTCAGACCTTCTGTCCAAGCGTCTGCTGTCTATCATTAACAGCTGGCTAACAGCTGGTGGCAGTAACGAAGCTAAACTACTTGAAGGCCTGGACCTTGATCTGGCTGTTGCAAGCGGTGCCTCTTACTACGGTTCAGTACGCAAAGGTAAAGGCGTTCGCATCCGCGGTGGTATTGCAAGCAGCTACTATGTGGGTATCGAAAGCTCTATGCCGGCAATCCCTGGTATGGAGCCGCCGCTTGAAGCGCTTTGTGTTGCACCATTCGGTATGGAAGAAGGTACGCACGCTGACGTTCCTAGCCGCGAATTTGGCCTGGTCATAGGTCAGCCGGTACAATTCAAGTTCTTCGGTTCAACGGTGCGCCGTGAAGACCCAGCCGGTACTCACCTTGACTGGTGGCAACCAGAAGAGCTGGAAGAACTACCAGCCATTCAGGTAACACTACCAGTATCAAACGGCCGTACTGCAGGCGAAGTTGTTCCTGTCCGCCTTGCGTCCCGTGTGACTGAGCTTGGCACGCTATGCCTTGAAGCCATCCCAACTGATGGCGGCCAGAAATGGCAGGTAGAATTCGACGTTCGAGAAAAGTAATCCCTACCCTGTTACGGCGCATCCTAGATGCGCCGTAATATTAACGGAGTAACCAATGTCTTCCCCTCGTTATCTAGTCGGTATCGATTTAGGTACAACCCACACTGTTGTCGCTTATACACCAATCACCGACGAACTCGAAACAAGCCCAATCAACATCTTTGAAATTGACCAACTTATCGCACCGGGTGAAGTTGCCCGTAAACCGCTACTGCCTTCATTTCGCTATCACCCGGCTGAAGGTGAGATAAGCCCGTCAGAACTGGTTTTGCCATGGGATATCCAACCGGTTACAGGCGATATCAACAATGCCATTATCGGTGAGTTTGCCCGCGAGCTTGGTGCCAAGGTTGAAGGCCGTCAGGTCGTCAGTGCCAAGAG
>NZ_JAKRFQ010000445.1 GCF_022347985.1 Photobacterium sp. OFAV2-7 | reverse complement strand
AAAACAACATGCCACTTCTGTTTGTATAAATGGCATTAATTGGGGTGTAAATAATACAGCTATCCAAATTGAATTTGTCACCTCTCTTAGCTGGAAGGGTATCCCTTATCTTTCATCTAAAGAAGTTCTAAATGATTGCCGTAATGTTGGTGGAACAAATAAATTAATCAAAAATCCTGCTGAACATCACAAGGCAATTATCTCATTTTTTTCCAGATATTTTGATGGAAGTTTGACTAAAGAAGAAAATCTAGATGAAGTGAAGAATTCCTTTAAAGACAACTACGATAAGATATCAGAATCATTAGGCTTATTCTTAGACCAATATACTTCCAAAGAGTTAATGGATAGCGTAATTATTAATAACAAAAATAAACTTTACTCTCTACTACCAAAGATCAAAACAAAGTTATTCGTTAGTAGTTTGTTATCAACACCTCTAAAAACGATAAACTCTCTATATAGTCATTATTTCAGCGAATTAAAAATAAGGTTCACACCTTACGCTAGAGACTCGATATGTCTTCTTGGTTCTGATGGTTCTGGTAAATCCACCATAATTTCAGCAATATCTCAAGATCTTGAGCAATCAACGAAAAACATTGCTTACATTCATTTGAAACCCAGCCTAAAGTCTCTCTTTGGCAAAACCAAAGAAGAAACGAGTGTACCCGTCGAAAACCCACATGCTCTTCCAGCAAGATCATCAACATTGTCAGCTGCAAAGATAACCTACTGGATGATATCGTACTGGTTACATCTATTTTTTCATGGTCATAAGAACTTAACACTGCTCATATGGGATAGATATTACTATGACGTATACCTAGACCCTAAACGATACAGGTTCGGCGCTCCAATCTGGTTCGCTAAGTTGGTAGGAAAACTAATTCCTAAACCTGGGCTTTGCATCATTCTCGATGCACCAGCAGAAGTCATATATAAAAGAAAACAGGAAGTTTCACTCGAAGAAATCAAAAAACAAAGAATAGAATACCTTACTTTTGCAGAAAAACATTCCAACACTATAGTGCTCGATTCCTCTGTCAGCGTTGATGAGACTGCCGATAAAGCACGTGCGGCCGTTATTAATCATCTAAGTAAAAAGCAAAAGAACCGAATGATATAAAACAACATGCTCACTCACAAAAGACCATCATCTTACAACAATTAACATTAAACACGCTTAGATAAAGAAGAAAAAACAAAGTGTACGGTGATTAAATAATATGGAAAAGATACTTACCGCATCCTCAATTTTAATTAAGATAGGCTCTTCTTTCACCCGAGAGACGCAAGGACTGACTAAAGAAGAGGGTTGCAGACACTTTTTTATCATTCCGGGAAACAACGGGCCCCGGTGGCTGCTACCTGATAACAGTAACCTTGCCTGCTGTGTATTAAAAGACTGGCAACCATACAGCCTGTTATCTTTGTTGAAATGGATATTAATACAGAAATTATACTCTTTGAATCTTATTTCTATGGTTCCTTCTATCGGCGTAGTAAACGCACCGTTCAACAATTGCAAAGTACCTGGAAATGACGATGAACTCATACCTGTGATTTACGTAGGAACCCCTGGATATCAGCAAAAAGCAGTCGCAACTTTAATCAACACAACCAGTGGTGAGGCCGTCTCTGTAATGAAAACAGCGCTGTCAGAAGGTGGTGCTAGTAGTGTACTAAAAGAAGCAAGAATGCTTGATTATTTATCACATACCGGCGTAAAAAACATCCCTCGCCTATTGGCAATTGATGAACATAAACAGCAAAGCTGGCAAAGTGTTGTTTCCGGTAAACCTTCATCAAAAAAGTTTTCTCAGCTACATATTAATTGGTTATTGCAATTGCCGCACAACGGTGAACATATAACGCTGGATCAACAAAATACACAGTTAGCAGAGCGTCTAGAAAGTAACAGGGATAAGTTCACAAGATCTCAGCAAGATCGATTGGAGCAAGGGATTTCATACATCAAGGGTAATAGCTTGATCCCTTTACTACTGGTACACGGTGACTTCGCCCCCTGGAATATCAAAGTACAAAGTAATCTAGATAAACAGGAGATTGCCGTCATAGATTGGGAAGATGCCAGAATCGATGGCTTGCCGCTTTGGGATATCTCTCATTTTTATCTCATTCAGGCTCACTTGTTTAATACTCCCGAGCTAATCACTGATTTGCTATCAAATAGTTTGACTCATAGCTATATGGAAAAATGCGGGATTACTGACGTAGATGTCAAAAGCCTGGTGCTTTTATACATTCTTTTCTCATCGCTAAACAACTCAAAAAATACCGATGAGCATTATAAAAACTATCTCATTCAGACTATTAGCAGGATTATTAAGCAATGAGAATTTTATTATCAGCTTACGCTTGTGAACCCGACAAAGGCTCTGAGCCTGGAGTTGGCTGGAATTGGGCAACAGAGCTTTCAGCACAAAAGAACGAAGTGTGGGTGATCACTCGAACTAATAACAGAGACTCCATAGAAAAAGAAATGGAGGCTAACCCCAGAGATAATTTACATTTTATATATTATGATCTTCCCAGATGGATCCAACAGTGCAAAAAAAAGTTCCTGGGGGTTCATCTCTACTACTTCTTATGGCAAGTCGGTATTTTTACTCTCGCTCGCAGCCTTGTAAAGAACATAACATTCGATGTCATTCATCATGTCACCTTTGTCAGTGTTAGGCAGCCAAGCTTTCTGGGTTTGTTAGGGAGCCCTTTCATCTTTGGTCCGGTAGCAGGCGGTGAACAAGCGCCAATGATACTTAGGAAAGCTTTCCCATGGCGTGGTTGGTTTGTTGATGCTTTCCGTGATTTAGCTAACGCTTACGTCAAGATATCGCCGTTAATGAGAATAACTTTTCATTCCGCAGAGATCATTTATGTTACTTCAGAACAATCACGCAGGCTGATTCCAAAGCGTTATCAAGAAAAGACAGTGGTAAAACTAGCAATTGGGACAGATAGCCAACATCCTAACCATCATCATGAATTATCTAGCGAAAGTATTGGGCCGGTGCGCGTTTTGTATGTTGGACAGCTACTCTACTGGAAAGGTGTGCATCTTGCACTTCGTAGTTTTTCACACTTCCTCAAGGGATCGCCAGACTCAAGGTTAACCATAGTTGGCAGAGGCCCTGAAGAAAAAAGACTTAGAAAGCTAGCCCGACACCTAAACATTGACCATGCCGTTGAATGGCAGAAGTGGCTTCCGCGAAGTGAGCTAGATAAAGTCTATCAACAGCACCATGCACTGCTATTTCCCAGTTTGCATGACTCAGGTGGAATGGTCGTACTTGAAGCAATGAACAGCGGCCTACCTGTAGTTTGTCTCGATTTGGGCGGACCTGGTTGTACAGTCAATTCCAGCTGCGGGTATAAAATAGACACCACAGATCGTTCAGAAAAAGAAGTTGTTTTCGCCTTGAGTGAAGCGCTATCTAATCTCTTTCACTCACCGCAGCATCAAATGAAGCTATCTCAGGGAGCTACAGAGCAGGCAAAAAGTTTTGGTTGGCCAATTCTAGTCAGTTCTATCTACGGCAGCATCAGCTAGTTTTACTCATTCAGGTTCTTGTATACATAGTTCAAGACTACCTATATAACGAAACCAGAGGCATAATGATTGCGCTAAGAATCAACTTTATATTATTTGTTTTATCGGGCCTTCTTATCTTAAATTACGGCTTTATGCAGGTTCGTATTGGTCCTATTCCTCTGGCAGAATTGGCGCTAATGCTTTTTCTAGCGACTGCCAATATCCCGTTAGTGCTGAAAAGATTTTCACAGACATTGAACCCGCTTCCATTCATATTATGGTGGTTAGTCGGAATAACCAGTGCACTTTATTATTTGAACATCAATGGAATTTGGGCGCTTCGTGATGCAACCAATATAATTGAATCTCTTTTTATATTAGTTGGTTTTTCCTTGTTCTCTTTTGACAAATATAGAAACCACATCATCAATAATTATCATAAGTATCTGTTAGTGCTTTGTATTTATGGCTTAAGCTACCCTTTCGGGTCATACCTAGAAGAATTATCACCCAAAATTACTGCTGGTGCAGGCCATACTGTATCAATTTTCTTCTCGCACAATAATTCAGC
>NZ_JAKRFQ010000444.1 GCF_022347985.1 Photobacterium sp. OFAV2-7 | reverse complement strand
TATGGTGAATTCGTTGATAACCCAATCTTAAAGCCTTTTTCTTTAAGAGATTCAAGAAGGCTTGTAACCCCATCTAGCTCATCACCTTGCTCTCGCACGAGTACTTCAACTCTATCAACGACGGCAGCTTCTACCTCCTCCAGAGTCTTCCCTTCCCATGGGTTTCGCGAGAACCAAAACTCCGTCACTGCACGAGTTGTCATGGTCGCTGTCTGCTCAGCCAAATTGTCTGTGACTTGCACCCCGACGGATGAAAAAACTTGCCTCTCAGCTTCCTTCCACAAAGGCTCTGATTCGATCAGTAAACCATCCATGTCGAAGATAACCGCATATGTCATGATTTGCTCTCTTTACGATAACTTCAGGCGTTGAATAAGCGTTTCTTCATCCAACTGATACAAGGCATCCAATAGGTTCAGCTGTAAGCTACCGGGCCCTTTCGACTGCTCTGCGGCAATTTCACCGGCTACACCTAAAATCGCCGTAGCCGCCAACCCAGTATCTTCACCAACAGCGGCAAAAGCCCCTACGATGGCTGACAAAGTGCATCCCATTCCCGTTACATAGGGCATCATTGCGTGCCCGTTGCGCAACTGTGTTTGCCCTTTTGAGGTCACAACAAAATCTGTAGAACCCGATATGACAACACTACACTGATAAGCTTCCACTAAGTGTTGAGCGGCGCCAACAGCAGCCTCGCTCTCATCAAGCGCATCAACACCTTTGCTTTGGCCTCCTTCTCCAGCTAAAGCAATAATTTCAGAGGCATTACCACGAATAATCAACTTATTGGCTAGTTGTGCAATTTGACGTGAAGCTTCTGTTCGCAACTTACTCGCGCCACACCCTACCGGATCAAGTACGACACATTTACCACTGATATTTGCCTGTTCTACAGCAAACAGCATGCGAGGTTTCCACTGGCTATCTAAGGTGCCAATGTTAATCACCAAAGCACCTGAAAAAGACATCATTTCTGACATTTCTTCACGTGAGTGTGCCATGATTGGAGACGCGCCAATAGCAAGCAAGGCATTGGCACTATTATTCATCACGACATAGTTTGTGATATTCACCACTAATGGCTTTCGCTGCCTAACTGCATCCAAGGCAGTAACAATAGGTTGGATACGGGTTTCTGTATTTTCAATTGCGGTAGGATTTGGCATTCAAGCTCCTAAAACCGGTGCACAGGAACTTGATCTAGCCAAAAATCTAAGACGAGTGAAGATCACACCTCTCATGACAAGACATATAGTTCCCTACGCCAGTGTTAACTGAATCAGGTTCAACGGGTCTCGCGTGATGCGATCTCAGCCTTCAGGCCCCCCGACTACGCGCTGGATAATAACACAAAAAGCTTCAATTGATAGAGTTATTCACAGTGAGCTCATTGAGCCAACTGACTATTCGTTTATAGTGAGTTCCCTTCCAATATATTTTCTTGCACCCCTGGCATTCAAAAAATTCCGCAAATAGCTCCAATGCATTTTCTGGAACACGTCCATTTAGTTGGATCTTGTCAATGCATTCAAACTCACCATTGCAATAAGAACAGCGGGTAAACGGCTTCAAACTACTTTCCAGTTGAAGATGTTGGAGCACTTCTCTTACTTGCCTATCAACATTATCACTTCTCACCCAATAACCATGAGTAACAGCACTATATTTGAAGATGCCTTTATCTCGAGTAAGAATAATGCGTTTTTCATGAAGAGAAATATCAACGATCTCGCTATCTTCAAATTTGTTGTTATATAAAGTATCAAAGCCCAGCAGCCGTAATTTAAGTGCCAGTTTTCCCAAATTAACGTCAACAACAAACTTAGTATCCCGCAGCGG
The DNA here is from genome assembly GCF_022347985.1 of Photobacterium sp. OFAV2-7. Lineage (GTDB taxonomy): Bacteria > Pseudomonadota > Gammaproteobacteria > Enterobacterales > Vibrionaceae > Photobacterium. Next base: position 2,289 of record NZ_JAKRFQ010000444.1, on the reverse strand, counting down.
TTTAGGACGAAGGTGGGTTAAAGGCTGAATATCTAACAATTCAAACACCGGATAGACAGATATTCTCTCACCACCTGTTAACTTGTAGTCAAAGGAAACTGAAACACCATCGACCAATATCAAGTCAATTTCCGTATGCGGTACCCCTATCGCCTCTATGGCATCTTTAACCGATGGCTTACCCGTATAAGCATGTGAAAACAATACCTTGTGTCGCTGCTTTGGCAAGAAGTCATTGAGCTCTTCGTAGAAACGAAAGTAAGACGTTCGAGATATTGGTGCGTGCTGATCATCCATAGAGTAGAACACAATTACAGTCATTCAGACTATTCAATCGTAGGCTAGCCTAAGACGATGAGCAAGAAAGCTTCGATGGCGGAAAAAGCTAAAACAAATAAACGACAAGACAGCCCGCAAGAGACGGCAACCCTGATATAAACATCTTCAAACCAAAGTGATAGTTTTGCCTGTACTGCTTAAGCTTGTCTGCTTTAGCATCATAACCAGACACCATAGACTGAGTTTTATTTTCAGCTCTACCGAGATCATAATTTTTGCTTGCCTTGCCACCATCCCACGCTAAGCCAGCCACTCCCCACAATACTATGCAGATATAAAAAAAGTAATCCGTCGGATGATTTATTGAAAACAGTTCAATAAACTGACTTAATAACCAAACACTCAGTGCTGCAATAATATTGGCAACCACCACAAACTTAATCAGCCTTAGCATTGGCAATCAAACCTCATTGAACACATACCCATAAGTTACTTAAGTCAATTATATCCAGGTTCATCACTTTACTCATAGCAAAAGACCACTTTTCCATTCAGGAAAATACAGTTGTCCCACAGGCAAATCGCAATTCGACACTCGTCACACTAGGATATCGATACCTTGATAACGCGATAGAAAAAACACATGAAAAGAATTTTGTTTTGTTGCTTCTCTCTGGTGCTGATGTATCCATTAGGGATTGATCTTTATTTAGTCGGTCTGCCGCAAATTGCGACCAGCTTACAAGCTACTGAAGCAGATCTTCATGCCGCCTTCTCCATATACCTTATTGGAATGGCATCGACCATGATCTTTGGCGGACTGCTTGCGGACAAATGTGGCCGAAAACCAGTCGCTATCTTGAGCGCTATCATTTTCACCATAGCCTCCTGGTGGACAATGCAGGCAACAAACCCACTTCAGTTCTTCATCGGACGTTTTGGTCAGGGAATAGGCTCGGGGTTTGCCTACGTGGTTGCCTTTGCCATTCTTCGTGATGTTCTGGACGATGACAAACGCGCTAAAGTGCTGTCTATGATAAATGGCATTACTTGCATTATCCCGGTGCTTGCGCCTGTTATCGGCCACCTTATTCTGCTTGTTTCACCTTGGCCGATTTTGTTTATGGTGATGATGATTACTGCTGTCCTTATTGGCCTGGCATGCTGCTTCGCCCTTACAGAAACCCGCTCGGTCAGCCACCATGAATCAGATTCTGTACCATGGCAAAAGTTCCTGTCTCGCTTTTTCCTGAGCCGACTGTTTATCCTGAGCTTGAGCGTGTCGGCCATCCTGACATATGTGAATACCTCGCCTATGCTGATGATGGACATCATGGGTTTCTCAACCGGACAATACTCTATGGCTATGGCACTACTGGCTGTGGTGAGTATGACAACCGCATTCCTGACGCCCAAAATGCTTATATTGTTAGGGCAACATCGCGTAATGGTTGCTTCTCAGTGTTTATTCCTTCTATCAGGCATACAGCTGATCATTGCCGAAATAACCAGCAACCCTTTACTGTTTTTAACTGGTTTTGCTTTTATCTGTTCCGGGTTCTCGCTAGGTTTTGGAACAACCACCAGCCAGGCGTTAAAACCGTTCGATACTCATGCTGGTTTAGCCAGTTCTGTGTTGGGGATTAGCCAAATCACCGTCTCGGCCTTCTATATCTGGTTTATGGGCTGGCTTGGTGTAAATGCATTGAATATGCTGACTATTTTGCTATTTGTAGCCAGCCTAGGTAACCTTGCAGCGCTGCTCACCTCACGTTCACCGAAAACAGCAGTAGTCACTCAGGCTGTCACTTCTGACAACGTGGCTTAATTCAGGAATTATTATCAATGAGCAAACCTCTTCACCGACTCGATCTCAATTTATTGATCACGATGCAGGTACTGTTGCAAGAACGCAGTGTGACCAAAACAGCCAAAAAGCTCAATGTCACGCCTTCGGCTGTGAGCAAGGCTCTTGGAAAACTACGGGATTGGTTCGGTGATCCTCTGTTC
>NZ_JAKRFQ010000443.1 GCF_022347985.1 Photobacterium sp. OFAV2-7 | reverse complement strand
ACATCTCTTTCATGGCTGAAATGACAGAAGGCTCATTGAGCAGGTTAAATAGCATTCCCTTGGCAGATGATCTCTGGGAGTCGGTTAGAGCCTTCTTCGGGTTTTCTCTCGACTGTGTCAGGATGTTTTTGATAAACCTGTTGTTCGTTCCTGATACTTCGTATACAAATCTTAGAGTGTCTAACAGTTCGCCTTGCGGCATGCTATAGACAGCCATTTCACAACTAAGGTTATCCATAGATAGTAAGTTGTTCACTACCTCTTTACGCTCAGCATTGAACTTCTCTTTGGCCTCATAGGCATCAATCAAAGCCTGCACTCTATCGGCGATAGCTACCGGTACTTCCATTGTTTTCATTTCATGAGTCATTTTTGATTTACCTGTTCTAGCTGGGATTTAATCATTGGCTCAAGTTTACACGTTAGCTAATGATTCGACACTGCTTTAATGTGAATGTTGGTGCTACGTTGATGATCATAAGGAGACTTAACGCACAGTTTTCCCTTTTTAGTTAGGTGGTTATAGCTCAACATCCCGATAGTTGTGGCCTGAAGCCAAGTTGGGGAGAGGAGAGGCTGCTTCATTATTTTTATCATCTGTATCCATTAATGCGAAGCGGCTGAAATGAAAGATGATGTATTAAATATGCTGGTGAATAGACTGGCAAAGTTGGAGCAAGTTGAAGCAATAGCACTGGCAGGTTCACACAGTGTGCAGATGAATGATTCATTATCTGACTATGATCTGTATATCTATGTGAAGGAAATGATCCCGGTTGAAGTAAGAGCTGAAATTACTCAGAAGTACTGCAGTTATATCGAGCTCAACAACCAGTTTTGGGAAACCGAAGATGATGGCGTACTCACTTCCGGGATTGAAATAGAGTTAATCTATCGTGATTTGGGTTGGCTTGATGATGAACTCAACAAAACCATATTTCAACATCAGGTCAACACGGGCTATAGCACTTGTTTTTGGGCGAACTTACGTCACTCAATGATCCTTTTTGATAAGGACCAAAAGCTAACAGAGTTGCAGAAAAAATATGATGTTGATTATAGCGATGAGTTGGCCGATGCAATCATCGCCAAAAACCTGCCCCTGATTAGCAATGCCTTTCCTGCTTACCCTAAACAGATAGCTAAAGCGTTGAAGCGTAGTGACTCTGTAAGCGTTCATCACAGAATAACGGAATATCTGGCAAGTTACTTTGACATCTTATTTGCGATCAATCGCTTACCACATCCTGGTGAAAAGCGTTTAGTACAATTCGCATTGACGCAGTGTCGGCTATTACCGGTTAACTTCGAGCAAACAATCGAAAAGCTTCTGCTTCTTGCTGGCCAGCATAGCGCCGAATTGCCAAAACTCGTGAAGGGGGCGACTAACGACTTAAGGGCTCTGGCAGACGAGAGGTGATATTTGACAGACTAATGAGGTGATTGGGTTGGTTGTTTTAATCACTTGTTTTTTGTGTGAAATTTAAATTTCTTTGATAAAAAGCAAACACATTGAAAACAATATGAAAATAAATACTGTGATCTAGGTTATAGGAATGGCTTATAACCTTGTCAATTGTGTGTGTATGAGTACTACATTAGCAATAAGTAAATAAGCGTTTTGTTTTTTAGCTTTTTCTAACTCATGTTTTGTTAGTACTTTCACCCAGAGTTGGCCCCAATCGTGTTTAGCGTTAAGGGCTAAGTCTACATACTTATATTAGATTATTATTGAAGTCTAATATTCTGGTTTGTGGACTTCATGCTGGCGATGAGAGTGACTTTGTAATCACGCTGGTTGGAATCATATTGCTGAAGGTGGCTTGTACTAATGAAAACTCAACTATTTCTGCTGCTACTGCTGTGTCTTTGCCCGAATGCTTTAGCTAGTGTTATTAACGAAGAAGACGTTACCAAGCGTAATATTCCGACGATAGCCAGTACCGCAGATCACTCAACATTTGAGATCCTGAATCAGGACTTTGATTATGCGCCGGATGTGACCGAAGCTTGCCTTAGTTGTCATACTGAAGCTTCTAAGCAGATCCATAAGACTTTCCACTGGACATGGTCAAAGGAAGTAGACGGCGTTGAAGTAGGCAAAGGGAAAAATGGGCTAAATAACTATTGTGTTTCAGCCAGAGGGAATGAGAGCTGTACCCAATGTCATATTGGCTATGGCTGGCGTAATGAAGATTTTGAGCATGATGCAGAGGAGAATGTTGATTGCCTAGTCTGCCATGATAAAACAAAGACTTATATAAAATCGGCAGCTTCATCCGGTCATCCTTATTATGAAGATACTAAGGTGGCAGGCAAGATTCAGAAAGCGGTTGACCTGAAATATGTCGCTCAACATGTAGGTAGCCCGGATCGCGAGAACTGTTTGGCCTGTCATGCGGTGGGTGGTGGTGGAAATGGTGTCAAACATGGTGATACAGATCTGTCGTTAATCGATCCAGCCTTCGAGTTGGACGTACATATGAGTCCGGAAAAGCTGAATTTCAGCTGCCAGACTTGCCATACCGCCAACGAACATAAAATAGCAGGTCGTTACAATGATCGAGCTGCATTCTTAGATTTTGAACTGAACCAAGGCCGGGTGTCGCGCGAAGGCAATAATCTTTCCTGCGAATCATGCCACAGTGCCATGCCGCACCAGGAGCGTGTGTTAGATAATCACACGGCTAAAGTGGCATGTGCATCCTGCCATATACCGGAAATGGCTCGAGGGCCATATCTAACCAAACTATCTTGGGACTGGTCTACAGCCGGGCAGATGAAAAATGGTAAGCCGATGACCATCGATCAGGAGTTCGATGGCGTGGTTAATCATGCCTACATGAGCAAGAAAGGTTCCTTCACCTGGGGGCGCAATGTCGTACCGGAATATCGCTGGTATAAAGGTGAACTAAAGCAAATGACATTGTTAGACACAATTGACCCTGATAGAGCACCAATCGATATCAATCCACCTTCAGGCAACTATAACGATCCGGATGCGCGGATCTGGCCTTTTAAAATTCATCGAGGCAAACAACCTTACGATACAGAGCTGAATCGTATGTTGCCAATCAAGTTATATGGTCGCCCCGGGTCGGGTGCGTTCTGGACCGAATATGACTGGAATAAAGCCCTGACTGCTGGTGCCAGGCTGAACGGGGTGGCGTTTAGCGGCCAATATGACTTCATTGAGACTAATGGCTACTGGCCAATCAAGCATATGGTTGCTCCCAAAGAGCAAGCTGTAGCGTGCGAAGCTTGTCACAGCCGAGATAGCCGGTTGGTCGGACTGAATGACTTCTATCTGGTTGGACGTGATAGCAATTCCATCGTTGAGTATTTTGGCATGATTGCTATATGGGGAGGGCTAGCCGCAGTCTTTATACATGCGCTTACCCGTATAGTGACGATTCGCCGCAGGAAAACCCGAACTGCCAATAGTCAGAAGTAATGAAAATGGGGAATGGTGATGAAAAAAACAATTGTGATTTTTAAGCGATTCGAGCGCTTTTGGCATTGGGGGCAGGCATTACTGGTGTTACTGCTCATTCTTACCGGGCTGGAGCTCCATGGGATTATGAGTCTGTTTGGTTTTCAGCAAAGCTCCATGCTTCATCATTGGGGAGGCTTTCTCTGGGTGGCAATCGTTGTGTTGATCTTTACCTGGGTGTTTACGACAGGAGAATGGAAGCAGTTTGTGCCTGATAGAAAAGGGATAGACGCTGTACTTCACTATTATCTTTATGGGGTATTTGTAGGTGAGTCTCACCCACACCATATGTCACCGGACAGCAAGTTTAACCCACTTCAGCGAATGGCTTATTTGGGGCTGTTATTTGTTCTGATCCCGGTTCAGATTGCTACAGGCATGATTTTCTATTTTTTTCCTGAGCTACGTGCTGCCGGGTATATCGAACAGATCGGTTCTGTGGCTGTGATACATACCTTTACAGCCTATGCCATAGTCGCGTTTCTGATTGTGCATTTATATTTGATCACCCTGGGAACCAAGCTTTCAAGTCACCTCAAAGCAATGCTGACGGGGAAAGAAGTTATCGATGAATGACAAGATTGTAGATTAACGATTAAGGGGAAAATGTAATGAAAAAATATGTTTTGGGACTAATGTT
>NZ_JAKRFQ010000442.1 GCF_022347985.1 Photobacterium sp. OFAV2-7 | reverse complement strand
CTCAACCATGCCTACATTATTCTGCATACTTCTCTATCGAGTGAGATCAGCGTTTCCCAGGCTCACCAGGTTGGTGCTCACGAAGCACTCACCAAATTTGAAGCCAATGAGCTTATTCATGCCATGCTGCGCGGGGCAGAAAAAGTCAGCGCTACAGCTTAACGCCGCTTCATCAAGATTCGGCTAATACGATGAGGGCACCTTAGTGCCCTTCAACTCTTTGTGAAATTATCTCCCCCTCACACGTTCTTTATACCAACAAACAAAATTCAACTAGGGTTAATGCAGCGAGTTTAACTACAGCTTGGTTTAAACGCGCTCATTTCATTGATACCGAAAAACAAACCAGTAACAGCGCTACAGGGCTAACAGTAAAGAGGTAAGCTATGGCTGACTTTATTCTGCTAAGTATCGATTTTCTCTCCGGTCTGTTCATCTTCATCCTTGGGCTAGGCGGACTACTTGTGATCTATATGTATATTGTCGATATCAGGCAACATAAGCATGCGATTCGACACAACTACCCCGTTATTGGTCGGTTCCGCTACCTATTTGAAAAACAAGGCGAGTTCTTCAGGCAATATTTCTTTGCCATGGACCGTGAGGAAATGCCCTTTAATCGCGCTGAACGTAGCTGGGTCTATAAAGCAGCCAAGAATGTTGACCGCACCCTTGCCTTTGGTTCAACCCGCAACCTGGATCCTACCGGTACGATTATGTTCATGAACTGTGCTTTTCCGACCCTGGAAGAAGATGCCGTTGTGCCTGCCGCCATTACCATAGGCGAACATTGCCGTACTCCCTATACCACCAGCTCAATCTTCAATATCTCTGGCATGAGCTACGGCGCTATATCCAAGCCTGCTGTCCGGGCACTGTCGAACGGCGCACGAATTGCCGGTTGCTGGATGAACACCGGAGAAGGAGGCCTTAGCCCATATCACCTGGAAGGTAAGGCCGATATCGTGTTTCAAATTGGTACGGCCAAATATGGTGTTCGTGATGAAAACGGCGACTTGAGCGAAGAAAAGCTCCGGGAAATAGCTTCCCATCCTGAAGTTAAAATGTTCGAAATCAAAATTAGCCAAGGTGCCAAACCGGGCAAAGGCGGAATGCTTCCCGGCAAGAAGGTGACAGCGGAAATCGCCCAAATTCGCGGCATTCCCGAAGGGCAGGATTCTATTAGCCCCAACGGCCACAAAGATATCCGCTCGGTGGGCGATCTTCTGGACAGAATCGAGCTGATCCGGGAAATAACCGGCAAGCCAGTCGGATTTAAGGCCGTTTTCGGTTCGTTGAAGTGGTTCAACGATCTTCTTGATGAAATTGAGCGAAGAGGAGCGAAAAGTGCCCCTGACTTTATTACTATTGACAGTGCTGACGGTGGTACCGGTGCCGCCCCACAACCTCTCATGGACTATGTTGGTTTACCGCTTAAGGAAAGCTTGCCTCTTGTTGTTAATCTACTCGAAGATAGACAGCTCAAAGATCGTATCAAAATCATTGCCTCCGGAAAGCTGATCACCCCGTCGAAAGTCGCCTGGGCCATTGCGCTTGGTGCCGACTTTGTTGTGTCTGCCAGAGGCCATATGTTCGCCCTTGGCTGTATTCAGGCACTGCAATGTAATAAAGATACCTGTCCAACAGGGATCACTACCCATAACAAGCGGCTACAACAAGGCCTCAATGTCGAAGACAAGACACAACGGGTGGCTAACTACAATAAATATATCCACTACGGCATCGGGTTGATCGCCCATTCCTGTGGCGTGAGCAATGTCAGACAACTGAATAAATCACATATCAGGATAGTAACGGAAAACGGCCTGTCTGTAGCCCTGGAGAAACTCTACGAAAGTCACCGTTAAACATGGACTGTTTGACGGTTTTCTGACATTAAAAAAATCCTGATATGGCAAAGTAGTCCTACAGCCAAGCAACATTTGTAGGTTCTCCATGATCAAGCGCGCTATCTTAACTCTTCTCCTTCTGGGAGCATCAACCAGCTCATTGGCTTCGCCTGAGCTACTCTCTCCATCTGAAATTCAATTCGGCCAGTTTGAGCTAATCGAAACGATAGAAATTCAAGGTGACATAGAAGACAGCTTGTTACGCTTAGTGGATAAGAACCTGCAATACAAAGATTCAGATTTCTACGTTATTCAGGACATCTCAGAAGATACCCGCAAGGATACGCTGACTGTGGTCGTTAACTTATACAACCAAAGCGCCAATTACGGTCTTTCCCAGCACCCTGCATAAGCACAACCAACCAGGGAGCGATATCCGCTCCCTGTCAGGGTGACGACAAGTACTTTTTAAGCATATTTGCCAACATCTGTTGGCTAACCGGCTTTGAAACAAAATCATCCATCCCTGCATTAAAACATTTATCCTTTTCCTCTTTCACCACATTGGCCGTCAGGGCAATAATCGGTATTCGCTGCCCTTCTGACTCTAATTCGCGAATTGCCCTCGTTGCTTTAAACCCGTCAAGCACTGGCATCTGGCAGTCCATGAAAATAAGATCAAAATGCCCCTTACGATACTTCGCAATCGCAACCTGACCATTATCGGCAATATCGACCTTAGCCCCTAACTTCTCCAGCATCATTTGGGCAACTTTCTGATTTACAATAGTATCTTCTACAACTAATACATTAACCTGCGCCTGTTCCTGCAAAGCCATCAGCTCAGACGCGGAAGTATTTTCTGACGATACATCTGAATTACCAGCAGTCTTAAAGCGAGATGATTGCCGGGTAGCACGTAAATACGCCTCTGGCATTGTCTGCATAGGCTGAATTTGCTGCTGACTGTCAGACACAGTAAGCAAATCGTGATCAACTTCTGTAAGATCAATATCATTACTACGGACAACCTGCTGGACAGCCCATTTCAAGTTGGCTTCTTTATAGGGTCTTGCCAAGTACGAGCGAATGCCGGATTTTCTGGCTTTTTCTTCATCCCCGACTTCCGGCCCGGCCGAAATCATCATCATTTTCGGGCAGCGTTCTGCAAATTGGATCCTAAGTTGCTTGGCTAATTCAAACCCATTTATCTCAGGCATGATTTTATCTATCACGATCAAATCATAAGGCGCTTTGCCGCGGATCGCCTGTAACACAAAATCAGCTGCCTCGGTGGCATTTTCACAACATGTCGATTTTGCCCCGAAGTTACTCAACTGGGCTGATGTGATCCTCATATTGAGCATACTGTCATCAACGAGGAGCACCGATAAATCGGACAGTAGTTTGATGTCAGTGCTGGACGCAGTCGGTAATATATTTTTCTCAAGCGTAAGCACGAATGAAAAAGTACTGCCTTTGCCGGGTTCGCTGTCGAGTTTCAGCTCTCCCCCCATCAATCGAATAATTTCGCGGCAAATGGCGAGCCCCAGCCCGGTTCCGCCATATTTTCTGGTGGTACTGCCGTCGGCTTGCTGAAATTTCTCAAAAATCGCATCGTGCATTTCCTTCGGGACACCGATGCCGCTATCAGACACTTCAAACCTCACAGATACGGATTTGTGATCCTCACCCTCACGGTGAATAAAGTGATTTACAAATCCTCTTTCCGTGAATTTAATGGCGTTACTAATCAAATTATTAAGCACCTGGCGAAGCTTGGTTGCATCACCCAACAGCATCGGGCTGATATTTCGGTCAATCGAGCAGCGAAAAGCCAAACTTTTCTCGGCTGCCCTTACCAAAAAGACAGACTCCACCTCTTTGTTCAGCTCGAATAAATTCAATATGTTATGTTCAAGTTCTAACCGACCGGCTTCTATCTTCGAAAAATCCAAGATATCGTTAATAAGATCCAGCAAAGAGAGCGAGGAAGTATTGAGCATATTCACATACTCTTTTTGCTCCTCTGGCATGTCCATCTCTTTCATCAGGCTTGAAAGGCCGATGATCCCGTTCATCGGGGTACGAATCTCATGGCTCATATTGGCCAAAAACTCACTTTTCTTGCGGTTGGCTTGTTCTGCGTATTCCCGCGCCTCTTCGAGCTGGTAATAATGCTCGCGGATCTGTTCTACGGACTGGTTATAGCGATTCGACAAGATGGACATTTCATCTTCAAACCAACGCTCTCGTAGATGAATCGCCTTTGGCACCTTGTCCGA
>NZ_JAKRFQ010000441.1 GCF_022347985.1 Photobacterium sp. OFAV2-7 | reverse complement strand
CACTTCGACAAATCGCTGTTTGCGCACACGCTGGCCTGCCGTCACCGTCTCCTGCAACGGCAACCTCAAGTCATGCTTACCTAATGTCAATCTGCTTTGCCGGCCGATCCGCGACAGTGGCTGATAATGCTTCGCTCGGATCAAATGATAGCAACACGGTGAAATACTTACGGCCCGGCCTTGCTTGGCAGCCACACGCTGCAATAGCGATACATGCAAATCCCCACAAGCGTGCAGGGCAACCGCATGTTGCTGTGAGCAGATATGCTGCTCGCTGGCCGGATCGAAGGCATCACCCCGGATAAAATCAATCGGTAACTTAAGCTTGCGGGCAGTCGCTTCCCCCTCTTCACACAACGCCTGTTGCCATTCCAGACTAGTAACCGCTGTGCCGTGGCTCGCGGCCAGTACCCGGCCGAGATGCCCCTTACCTGCACACCACTCAAGCCATGGCAGTTCTAACGCCGGGATAACTTGGTTAAATGCAGTGATCTGTTGCCACTTTCGTCCGGGGATCCCAACATCCAGCCCTTTAGGCAAAGACTTTTGCTGGCTGGGGTAAGATTCTGCCATCGCGAGCTGATACAGCTCCGCGGCATCAGGGATCCACTCGGCTAATGCCTGTGACAATGCGTCGCCGTCTTCGATATAGCGTGCAATCGCCTCGTCATCCAGCGACAGCAGCCACTGGCAAAGCCCGGGATGGCTTTGCACCCAGACCAGTTGATTTGAGGCAAATGGCATAAACTGCCAAAACTCGCGATTTGAGGTTAACAGTGCATCAAGGCGGCTATACAGTGGGGAATACCCTGTCATGAAACGACTACTCTCAGGCAAAAATGGGGATCAGCCCGGCATTTTATAATAGAGCCGCTATTTTTACTCATTCTTTTGACCAAAAAGAAAGGGCCGCACAAGTGCAGCCCTTATAACGCTTTGTCATGTTACTACTTAACCGGCAAATCCATGCTCGAGAACATTGCCTCGATTTCTGCGTTGGTTTTCAGCGTCACCGCCTGGTCAACCACATTTCGCGTCAGGTGCGGGGCGAATCGTTCCATAAAGTCATACATGTAAGTGCGAAGGAAGGTTCCCTTCTTAAACCCAATCTTGGTCGTGCTGGCTTCGAAGATGTGACTGGCATCTATCGCCACCAGATCGTCGTCAGTTGCCGGGTCCATTGCCATGCTGGCAATCACGCCAACCCCGATCCCCAGTCGTACATAGGTCTTTATCACGTCGGCATCTGTCGCGGTAAACACAATTCTCGGTGTCAGCCCCGAGCGGTTAAACGCGCTGTCCAGCTCTGATCGACCGGTAAAGCCGAAGACATAAGTGACCAAGGAGTAGGCAGCCAGGTCATGAATAGTAATTTCGGACTTCTTGGCCAATGGATGATCAGCCTTAACGACAATGGAGCGATTCCAGTGGTAACAAGGCAGCATGATCATATCTTGATATAAGTGCAGCGCCTCGGTGGCTATAGCGAAGTCTGTGGTGCCCTTCGCAACGGCATCAGCAATTTGGGATGGCGTACCCTGGTGCATATGTAACGAGACTTTAGGGTACCTTGCTGTAAAGCCCTGAATCACGGAAGGTAGTGCATAGCGGGCCTGAGTATGCGTTGTGGCAATATTCAGGGTTCCGATTTCCGGGTGAGTGTGCTCGCCCGCGACTGACTTGATACTCTCTACGCGTGATAAAATGTCACGGGAAATTCGGACAATGTCCTGACCGGCCGGTGTTACCTTGGTCAGATGCTTACCACTACGTTCGAAAATTTGGATCCCCAGCTCATCCTCCAGCAAACGAACCTGCTTACTGATGCCGGGCTGAGATGTGTATAGGCTCTCTGCTGTAGAAGAGACATTAAGGTTATGATTAACAACCTCAACAATATATCTTAACTGTTGTAATTTCATGGTACCGCCCAACTTATAGTCCGTTACATCATATCAGTGCAACCATGTATTTCATCATGTTATATATCGAATCTCTTCATTTTCATAGCATTTCTTTACGATTTTACAGCATGCGAGCGCGGTTTTTGCTCAATAAAAACCAATCGCACATATAGAATAGCAACGACGCTCCGGATAAGTCTGATACGCGATGGATAAAACCACTTATCTATCCGAGCATTAGCGGACAAGTGTAGCAAAATTGACTGTCATGCTATGCCGTAATTGCCAGATAGTGTATCTTATAGGGCTCGACCAAACGCACGGAAGACAGACGTATCTTATGAGTATACCTTTAATGATTGGCCTCATTTCTATGTTGCTGATACTGATTGTTGGATACAACATCATTATCCAGTATCGCCAACGTCTAGAAAGCGCGAAGCACCAAGAGCTGGCCAAATTCATTGCTATCATTGATGCTACTGAAGATCTTATCGGTAATGCTCACCATTTGCCGTACAGCAAAGAACTTCTGGTGTGCCTGAACCAACGAATTTTGCACGCGCTGGAGAGCATGAGCGAAGCTGATCCTTCGGACAGAAACCTGCCTGCGCGAATCAAAAATGTTGCCGAGCAAATCAATCAGCTCCAGCAGAACTACTCCAATTCCGATGTGGCAGCCTTTAAAGTACCGAGCACGGATAAACAGGCAATTGGAATGCTGCAGCTCGTAAAACGCCTGAAAACCGTGATTAAAAGCGAGCATAGCAAAGGTCGATTTGCTACTCAGGCATTTGTGGCCGAGAATGCCCGTCTTGAAGGCATCCAGCTTCGGATCAACATTGAAAACGTGATTAAACGTGCCAACGATGCCCGCATGAAACGCCAGCTTGGTACGGCCAAGCAGCTGCTGAAAAAAGGCATTGATGTGCTGGCAAGCAAGAACGACAACTATGCCAACCAGACACGTGAAAAACTGCAAAAAATGCTGGGTGAAATAGACAGCAGCCAAAACCAGAACCACGAGCAGGAACGCCAGCAAATCATCGAGAAAGAGCAGGATGATTTGGATGTATTGTTCCAGCCGAAGCGTAAGTGGTAAGGCGGCTACTACGATAAAGCCCCAATACAGAGAACACCAATAAACAAGGCCGCGCAATGCGGCCTTGTTTTATTTACATCATCTATACCTAAACCAAGCCACTATCAGGCAGCCAGCGACTTATTCGCCTTCAGCTTTTTTGCCTTTTCATCGTCCTCTTCACTTCCCGCCTGATCACTAAGTACTTCTGCAAGCGTCGAACGGGACAGTCGACCTTCAACATCGCCCTCAGCATTAATAACAGGTAGCGGATGCTCACTGTCGAGCGTCTCAGGGATCACCGCTTCAAGCAAAGCATCGGTATGGACTGCCGGTACACTGTCAAGCAAGGACGGGTCGATAGCCTTGTCATACTCAGACTGCTCGACACCCTCGAGTGTTTCCTGGGTAATCACGCCCTGATAGCCATCTTCGTTAATATAATAGCCGTAGTCATCCTTGGACTTGCGCATCTCGGTAAGTGCCTCACCGATAGTCTCGGCTGAAATACGGCAAACCTGTGGCTTCATCACCGTCTCGACGGTGAGTGCTCGTGCCCGGTTTACGTCCTTCACGAAGGCTTCAACATAATCGTCGGCAGGGTGGAGCAAGATATCAACCGGCTCTCCCTGCTGCACCAACACGCCATCGCGCAAAATGGCAATACGATCACCAAGACGCAGCGCCTCATCCAGATCATGAGTGATAAACACAATTGTCTTGTGCAGTTTTTCCTGCAACTCAATAAGCTGATCTTGCATCTCGCTTCGGATCAGGGGATCCAGTGCCGAGAAAGCCTCATCCATCAGCAGAATATCGGCATCGGTGCACAAGGCTCTAGCGAGTCCAACACGCTGCTGCTGCCCACCAGACAGATTAGCGGGAAAATGCTTGTCATAACCGTCAAGCCCTACTGTTTCTAGCCAGTATCTCGCCTGCTTTTCACGCTCCTGCTTCGCAACCCCCTGAATCTGCAACCCATAACCAATATTATCCAAGACACTACGATGCGGCATTAGCCCAAAGCGCTGGAATACCATCGACATCTTATGGCGACGAAATTGCTGTAAGGCCTTATCGTCAAAGGACATCACATCGCTGCCATCGACTTCTATCACACCCGCAGTAGGATCTATCAAGCGATTGAAATGGCGG
>NZ_JAKRFQ010000440.1 GCF_022347985.1 Photobacterium sp. OFAV2-7 | reverse complement strand
AAATCTACGTTGGCGGCTTTGCACATCGCATCAGCGGCTTCGATACACGCAACCAGTCCCTTAGTCTCGATAAGCCCTAAAGCATCACTCATTGTCAGATCCTCCGTTAACGCTGCTTATGCTTTGTGTTTAATAACGATTTTGTTGATATCGTTATGCGGACGAGCAATCACCAGCGAAGTCACCACTTCACCCACGCGCTGTGCCGATTCCACACCAGAGTCAACTGCCGCTTTCACTGCGCCGACATCGCCTTTCACCATCGCCGTCACCAGACCTGAACCGACGTTCTCGTAACCGATAAGTTCTACGTTTGCTGCCTTGCACATTGCATCTGCAGCTTCTACACAGGCAACCAGCCCTTTTGTTTCAATCAAACCTAATGCATCACCCATATTTATTTCCTCCGTACATAGGTCTCGAGTAAGCGTTATTGAGAAAAGGCCTCCAGGCCTTTTTTGTGGTTTTCTTATGGTTTTATTGGCCTGTTCCAACCACGAAAAACACTATATTCCCCAACAAAAACAAATGGCATTAAACTCCAAGAATATGGGCAACTTAGTTGTTTATTCTTTTATGAGAGGATATTTACGTCTCTATTTACAAAACCATCCTGTTATTTGTTTTTTTACGATATTGACAATTGACCTAAATAAGACGCAAAAACGGATCTAAATCACAGTAATGACAATCTTCGTTATAACCGAATAGTCAGTATGAAAATTCCGGCGTGTTTACCCGGTGAATGTGTTACCAATAAGCTAGGTCAAAAGCTAAAGCGGAAATAAAAGCAGCAGAGAGGGAGTAAACATTCACCAGAGAGATGAATTAAAGAACCAAAAATAGAAGTAGAAGTAAAAGTAGAAGTAGATAATTAATTTGAAGGGGTAAGCAAGGAAGAGGTTATACCGAAAGTCGGCCGTCAACGGAGTATGAATAATAAATAGCCGTCGACAACCAGTAGATTATTGACGGCAATAAATTCTTGAATGCCAGGCATCAAAGCTTGGCAACTACCTTCGATATAAAGGCAATTAATAACTTGAGATTGAATAATACAAATAAGAAAGAACTGGTCGCTCTATTTGTCACTTAACGCGCAGACAAATAAAGGCGAGTTGATCGAGCTCAGCAATACGGTTCTGTAGCTAAGCTTTTCTACTTTGATCAGCAATTCGTCATGGCTGTCAGACATTTCACGCATGAAATAATCAAACAGCACATCGGGGGATTCATCAATTGAGGATTTGGTCGAAGACCAGCTATGCACCTGATAATGGCGTTCATACCCTGAGACTCGTTCACTGGTATAGTCAAACTGAACATATCGTTGCAAATATAACCAGCCCGCTTTGGAATCAGAATAGCCCTCGACAACCAAGGAACCTTTGCCACGATCGCCAAAGCGAAAGTGAACATTCGCATTCACGGTTTCTGTCACCGTGTCTTCGAAGTGCATAATCGCCCGTGCCGTACAATTCAGATCACCAGATTGCGAGGGGATCACCTTTGAAACAAAGGGCAAAGTACAGAGGAAAAATAAAATCAGCGCGTAGAGAAAAAAAATCTTACCGCTTTTGCGTGTTAGCATTATTTCTTCCAAGAATAATAAAAATAGTTATCACAGTAGGCGTAGGGGTTATTTTCGTTTTCGGCACATCGCGCAATGTAAGTTCGCCCTAACCCATTGCTTTGCAACTTATCCCCATAGAAAAAAATGAATCTTTCATGCTTGGCACAAGACAGACCCAGCTTGTCACGCACGGCTTTGAAGTTGGTGACGTATTTATCTCCCATCGCACTGTTTATCATCAGTTCAGGCGAAAAAAGCTCACACAGACCACTCTCGACCTCAGTCAGGCTGACAATATGCAACGAGCGCTCGGTAATGATAGCCGTCCATAGCAAGCCCAACGCCGCGATAAACAGTGTTGCACTGGCAATCATCCAGTTCCGTTCCTGCTGCTCGGTTTGAGGCGGATACGCTTCTTCCCTGATACCTTGTGCCAATGGTTCGGGCACTGTTTCTTTGTTGTCGTCGCTCGCCTTCTGCAGCAAAGGATGCAGGTGATTATCATCAACAACCTCAATCACTAGCTCGGGATTAAACTCCAGCCGTCCACGCGGAATGGTTACAATCACATTTTCAATATCGTAGCTGCGAAAAGATTTTCTCAACAAACTCAGGTACTGATTCAAATTACTGTTTGATGAAATAAGGCCGTTGTCATCCCACACCTTTTTCATCACTTCATCGCGCGTCAGCACGCCCGGGTGCTGAATTAAAAAAAACAATAATGCATTGGCGGTAATAGAAAGCTGAGTGTCATCTGCCACTTGTCCTTCAAGCTTTAGCGTGCCATCTATTGCATCGTAATATAGAAACCCATTTATTTTATACTTCATTGGTATAGGCTAATTCCGCTCAAAATGACCGCAATTCCCCGTATCCTGACTTCTTTCCATTACAATAAAATATACAACTGCCACCAACCCTGTATTTATCAGAGTAAAATGGACCCGTGGATAATAACAATCGCAGAATCTAATCGGAGTGGGGAATTAATCGAAGGTGAATCATACCGCCGGGATTAGAACTCTATTTTTGATGCAGATCAAGAGAAGCTGGTCAGACAAGATTACATCGCTCTATTATGTCTACCAAGTCACATGAAACTATTCACACTGACTGAAAAACAATCCACCGGATATTTATTTTCTATAATGAAAAATATCAATATTCTTTATTGTGAAAAAAAATAAATGATATAAGCGGTTATCGAGTTAGTGAACGGTAGCTAACAACTCTTTTTATTTCCGCTCGATATTTTCAACATTATAACTTAGTTGTTACTTTTACTATTATGAGTATCAACATCGCAGAGGTAGCGTATCATGATTCAAACCTCTATAAAGGATTGCCAAAACGTATTTAGCTGTGATGGCGGTGTCAGGTTTACCTGCAAAACAATCATACCCTGTCAGCATCATTACTGTTTACCTCCACCAGAAAAATCAGCGTAATGAAGAGCGCTTAGCGACGATTAAATCACCAGCTTCATCATGAAAAAGCCAAAGAAAATAACCTTGAGGAAGTACCGTTCCGAGCCTCATTTTCTAGCCCAATTTATCCGCACTGGAACATAAATCGCCCCAATAACACATAAATACCAACAAAATCATAGCGTTATATTGATTAATTGCTGTTTTTCCTATACCTATTGTCAAAAATTGACAACAGAGCATGAACGTTCAGCGATCTTGCTTCCAGTTTCTTGTTTGCCGTCAGATCTTATTTCGCCGTCAGAAATTTGTTCCACTTTTTACCCATCACTACAAATAGGTATATTCCTTTAACGAAATCAATCGCACTTTTTATGCTTCATAGCTCCCTTCGAAATTGTTATCAGTAAAATAGTTTATAACTTTTAAGAATGCCATTTGCATTTAAATTCTGTGAGCAGGAAGCTAGAGATTATGGAATATTTAGAGAGAATTAAGCGATTAGCTAAAATCCAGGGGATCAGCCAAAAACAACTTGGCGAGGCTTTAGATCTTCAGCAAGGTACAATGAGCCGCAAACTATCGGGCAAATACGGTATCGAAGTCCGTGAGCTTGAAAAAATTGCGCAGACTCTGAGCACGTCTATCAGCTACCTGCTTACCGGACAAATTGATACCGGTACTCAGGCCACAACGGCGATCTCCGACGAGTCGACCCAGGGTTCAACCAGCACCTATATCCCGATCATTCACCGCAAGGATTTTATTTCTTACAGCCAGGGCGGCTCTGTGGATGTCGTAAGCAAACGTGCTATTCCTCAGCACCTTGATCGCGAAGAGTGCCTGGGGCTGTTGGTCGACAACGAGAACATTTCCTTGTGTGCACCGGTAGGCAGCTACGCTCTGGCAACGCGCAAGGCTTCATATCGTCCGAAGCAGCCTGTTTTTGCCTCTGTGCGCGGTAGCGAACCTGATTTCTATCACATGACCCAGCTGGCGGACGGTGTTGTTTTTTCAACGTCCCAGCCTGATTTTCCGAACCTGTTTGTAAATAACGACGAGTTCCAAATCCACGGCTATATCATCCAGTCTGACTGGGCATACGACCGTTAAGGCTTATATGCCTATTTACGTGACTTCATGCTGGCAAACCGTAAAAT
>NZ_JAKRFQ010000439.1 GCF_022347985.1 Photobacterium sp. OFAV2-7 | reverse complement strand
TTGCTGTAGCTGTCACTTTCCACCACATCGAGCTGAATTTGCGGGTATTGGCCGAGAAACTGACTGAAGAGATTTAAATATGCAGCATTGCCAATCGGCACAGAAATTCGTATCAGGCCACTTGGCTCATTACTGAACGTTTGTGCGTCTGTGTTGGCCTGCATTGCCAGTTCTTGAATCATCTGGCACTTTTTATAGTACTGCACGCCAGTGTCAGTCAATGATAACGATCGGGTCGTTCGGTGCAGTAGGCGAGTATTTAATCCTTGTTCAAGCTTGGTCACTATCTGGGAAACTCGCGCTTTACCAACCCCTAGCTGTTCCGCTGCTTTGGTAAATGATTGAGTTTCAACCACCTTGGTAAACACCATCATGTCATCTAACGAGATCATTGTTACACACTGTTTAGCCACTCTTAACTATAAGTTTACTTAACACGTAATTATCAATCAATGGCGAAACGATATAGTTATGACAAGACAATAAATAGCCACATGGAGTTAGAAACATGATTGTTGTAACAGGCGCATCAGGCCAGCTTGGCCATCAGGTGATTAAACATTTAATCGGCAAAATCGACTCGTCACAAATCATTGCTGCGGTTCGTACACCTGAAAAAGCCAGCGATTTATCGGCCCTGGGTGTACAAGTGCGTGAAGCTGACTACTCAAAACCCGACACACTGAAAACAGCGTTCGAAGGTGCCGATAAAATTCTTCTTATTTCGTCAAGTGAACTGGGGCAAAGGGTCGAACAACACAGAAATGTTATCGAAGCGGCCAAAAACGAAGGTGTCTCTCTCATTGCCTATACAAGCCTGCTCCATGCAGATACATCGCCTTTAGGGTTAGCTGGAGAGCACATTGAAACAGAAAAAGAGTTAACACAGAGCGGGATACCCTTCGTACTGCTTCGCAATGGCTGGTATACGGAAAACTATCTCGCCAGTGTAATGCCTTCTATTGAGCACGGGGCATTTATTGGTAGCGCGGGCGCGGGGCAAATAAGCTCGGCTGCGAGAGATGATTATGCAGAAGCTGCAGCTTTGGTCATGACATCAGAAGAGCCCCAAGCAGGAAAAGTATACGAGCTCGCCGGTGATGAGCCATACACGCTGTCTGACCTTGCGGCTCTAATTAGCCAAGAATCAAACAACGAAATACCTTATGTGAACCTGCCTGAAAACGAATTCAAAGAAGCACTTGTTGGTGCTGGATTGCCTGATCCACTCGCGGCATTGCTTTCAAATTCGGATGTTGGTGCCTCAAAAGGAGGATTATTTGACGATCAGGGTGAGTTAAGTGCGTTGATTGGTCGCCCTACAACAAAACTTAGCGAGATGGTTAAGACCATTTTTGAATAAAAGATCTTAGCTCACCGAGTTCATTTTAGCGCGGGCTATTTTATACCGTTAATATTCCAAATTGAAAAGAATCGCTGACTTAATTAAGGCTCAGTCATTGTTGAATAGCCGGCTCTATATACATGAACTTCTCTAACCACTTTCAAAGCTACCAACGTTGCTCTTTGAGAGTAAGCGTAATATTCAGGAATCGTTACAATGAAAAAATCAGCCTCTTACATTACTGCAGCACTGCTGACGACTGTGTCTTTGCTAAGTGCATGTACAACAACTGCGGCGACGTCAGGTAATCAACTGGTTAATAGTCCAATGAAACAGACCGCAATGAAGGCCCAAGATGCCTTTTTTAAAGATTTTAATGCTGAAGAGATGAAAAAATATTTCCGTGAAGATTATATTCAGCATAATCCGCATGTACCAACAGGGCTAGCGCCTGCACTTGGGTTCCTGCCGACATTAAAAGAGGCAGGGTTAACATATAAAACTCATCGCCTACTAGAGGACGGTGACTTTATCGTCATGCACAATACCTACGATAACGCAGAAGCGTTCGGTACCAAAGAAGTCGTCACCTTTGATGTATGGCGTATGCAAGATGGCCAGGTTGCCGAACATTGGGATGCTATCTCTCCAGTTATCAAGGAGACGGCAAGTGGTCGCTCACAGTTTGACGGGCCGACTCTTGTCACAGATACAGACAAAACCGAAGAGAACAAGCAACTGATCGCCAACTTTATGGAAGATGTATTTTTTGGCCGGGCACCTGAAAAGATCAGTGAGTATATTAGTGCAGAGCAGTATGATCAGCATAACCCGATGGTGAAAGACGGATTAGACGGTCTTAACGAAGCACTTGCTTACTTGGCATCTCAAAACAACATGTTCGATTACCATAAAGTTCATAGAATTTTTGGTGAAGGGAATTTTGTCTTAACGCAAAGCGAAGGCCGGTGGAATGGCAAGCCACAAGCGTTCTACGACTTGTTCCGCATTAAAGAAGGTAAAATAGTTGAGCACTGGGACATTATTCAGGAAATTCCAGAAAAGATGGCTCATGAAAATGGTATGTTTTAAATAACAATAAAAGGCCCCTTTTTAGGGGCTTTTATCTTCGCCCTCGTTTATTTAATGCGGCTTCCCCAAGTTAATTAAACATCGTACAGCCTGGCCGATGGTATTTACTGTGGCCGCCCCATAGGCTGCTTACGGTCGCTTAAACTGCTGACGGGATGTCTCAATCACGCTTCGAAACGTGCACTCTTCAACATGGTCGTTCACCATCCCCATTGCCTGCATAAACGCATACACAGTCGTTGGCCCAACAAACTTCCACCCCCGCTTTTTCAGATCTTTAGACAAAGCGACTGATTCGACCGACGTGGAGGCAGACTGAGGCTCTGGCAAGCTGTCAGATTTAGGCTCATATCGCCAAAAATAAGCTGCCAGTGATCCCTCCTGCTTTACCATTTCCCGGGCACGTTTTGCATTATTGATAACAGCTTCTATTTTCCCCCGATGGCGAACAATACCTTCGTCACTTAATAATCTTTCAACATCATCCTGTGTAAACTTGGATATTTTATCAAAATCAAAATGATGAAAAGCAGCTCGGAAGTTGTCTCGCTTTAATAGAATCGTTCGCCAACTTAAACCCGACTGAAAGCTTTCTAAACACAACTTCTCGAACAGGCAAATATCGTTGTCTTCAGGAAAGCCCCACTCTTTGTCATGGTAGTCATAAAACTCTGGCGTCACCGAGCACCAACGGCAGCGAGGTTTTCCGTCCTCACCGATCACAGTATTTGTCACTTTCTGCTCCATTTAGTCATTACATAGCTATAGCATCAATCAATCAGCAATTCATTGATTGTGGTACTGCAGTGTCCTTTGGTGAACAATGCTGTTGCATTTAATCGCTGGCCCCATTTTTCCAGTGTCATTTGGGCACACAATTCACTGGCCGCTTCGATATAAGTATTAATCGGCACGTATGGCTGGCACTTGAAAAGTTTGTCTGTCTAATCGCTTGCGAATAAAAAACAGTCTTACCAAAGTGAGTGAACAATCTTCGAGCCGTGCAAAATCGTCATATCACACTTATCCAGCCATTCCATCATGGAAGGAAAATCTTTCCACTCCTGCTGGCCCAGGCGCCAGTGCTCCGCGACCCCCTTTTCATTTTCATAAACTTCAATCATCAAAAAAATAGTATTGCCTGTCGGGACCAATTCAGGGGCTAACGGGTTTACGTATTCAGGACTACTGGCAATGTTGTAAGACAGCATCGCCAGCTCCCCGTCTTTGTGGTGCGTTTCTTCCATGAACTTAGCGTGGCTGGCAAACAAGCGCTCTCCTTCAGCAACATTGTCTGCACTGGCGATAACCTGCATTGCAATCATAACTTTATCTTTGTGTGACATACTGCTTCCTCTTTTATTGATTTTGTACAACCATGTACACTATAGCATTCATTTTGTTCATTTGTGTATAAAATTTTCAAGGTGTGCTAAGATAGTTCTAGTAACCTAATAAAAACAAGGCGTTAAGATGGGCAGACCGAAGTCATTTAACCGGGATGAAGCGGTTGAAAAAGTCATGCAGTTAATTTGGCGACATGGATATGAGCATTGCTCGGTAAAGTTTTTGTCTGAGCAACTTGGGATTACCCGGTCCAGTTTCTACAACAGCTTTAAAAGTCGAAAGAATGTATTTCTTGAGGCGATGTCGCTATATGCATCGTTGGCTCCTGATCAGGTCGATCTTGAAAAACCAAACCAAGACGGTGTGCTGAAAGCGCTAAGTGCTGAAATAAAGGCACT
>NZ_JAKRFQ010000044.1 GCF_022347985.1 Photobacterium sp. OFAV2-7 | reverse complement strand
TGGCAATCACCGCTTCGGTAAGATTAATCGGCACTGAAACAACCACCATACCGGCATCTGCCAGCAGCTCGTCGGCACGGTCCCAGTCCTGGCTGCCCAGTTTACGCACTTCATAGCCCGACAACTCAAACAGCCGGCAAAACAGGCCACCAAGCTGGCCATAGCCGCCGACAACCACTACCGGGCGTAAATCCGGCTTCAGACACTTAAAGCCAGAATCATTTTCACTGGCATAAGACTCACGCATGGTACGGCGTAAAATATCTTCAATAAGGTCAGGTGGAACACCCTTGCTTTCTGCTTCCTGACGGCGTGAAGCCAGCATGGCTGCTTCACGATCCGGCGCATAGATCGGCAGGCCATGCTGGCTTTTAACATGACCTACTTCTTCGACCAATGCCAGACGGCGAGCAAGCAGCTCGACCATCTGCTGATCAACATCATCGATTTGATCTCGTAATTTACTTAATTCGGCAACCATGATTTTGCGATCCGTATAAATTCTGTATTTGTTCCGCCACTGCTCCCCAACAACTATCCAGAGACAAGTAACCGGTACAGAACTAACTGTACCGGTTAATCTGCCTAAATTGCTGGTTGAGCACTCCCTTAAACAACCCCGTCGCTACCGATTAGTTTCGCTCGGCCAAAAACGGCACCAACTCTTGATGAGTATGACGAAGCAATGTTTCCGTTGTCTCCCAGCTGATACAGGCATCGGTAATTGAAATACCATAGGCCATTTCATCACGCGACAAGTCTGCACTCTGGTTGCCCTCGTTCAGATGGCTTTCCAACATAAGGCCAATAATTGATTGGTTGCCTTCGCGGATTTGGTGGATCACATCTTCGGCCACCAGCGGCTGACGACGGTAGTCTTTTCTGGAGTTGGCGTGGCTACAGTCTATCATCAAGGACGGAGAAAGGCCTGATGCTGCCATCTCGTTTTCACATTCCGTCACTGAAACAGAATCATAGTTGGTCTGCTTGCCGCCACGTAGGATCACATGCCCATCCGGGTTGCCCTGAGTATTAAGCAAGGCCACCTGTCCCTCGCGGTTGATCCCCATAAAACGGTGACCCGATGCGGCAGCCTGCATAGCATTGATTGCTGTACCCAGGCTGCCGTCAGTACCGTTTTTAAACCCAACCGGCATCGACAGGCCACTGGCCATCTCGCGGTGAGTTTGTGACTCGGTAGTCCGGGCACCAATCGCCGCCCAGCTGAACAAATCCCCCAGATACTGAGGACTGATTGGATCCAGGGCCTCGGTGGCCAACGGGATCCCCATTTCCACCAGGTCGATCAATAGCTGACGGGCAATATGCAGACCTTCCTCGACTTCAAACGAACCGTCTAGATGCGGGTCATTGATCAACCCCTTCCAGCCAACGGTAGTACGTGGTTTTTCAAAATACACCCTCATCACAATATACAGCTGATCACTCAGCTCGTCTGACAACTGCTTAAGCTTTACGGCATAGCTTTTTGCCGCTTCGATATCGTGGATCGAGCACGGTCCGCACACCACCAGCAGGCGGTGATCGCGCTTATGGATAATATCGGCAATTGTCTGACGAGACTGACGCACGAAATCCAGCCCTGCATCACTGACAGACAGTTTGCTGCGCAGCTCTTTCGGCGTGATCAGGACAGATTCATCTTGAATATGGACATTATTCAACTGGTCTTTTTGCATATTGGCTTCCCTGTAATTTTAAAATATTCAAATTATTCTGATGAGGTTAAAACAGGATTGCCCTGCTACATGGCGTCACAATAGCAAGGGATTTCGCCCCTTGGCAACACCGTGTAAAGAAAAAACACCACTCGTAAAGAAAAATTTACAGTTAAGTGTTTTTGGCCATTGGCATCAAACCCAGTTACCATAATTGCAATGCCCACTCGCACTCCCTAATGGCAATGGAACTTATATTTTCTCTTCTTCAGCAGCTCAGCGTGTATCTGGTTATTGCATACCTGCTCAGCAAAACGCCGTTATTTATGCCAATCACCACGGTATCAGGACGGCTGTCGCAACGATTCTCGTGCTACGTTCTGTTTACCCTCTTTTGTATTTTAGGCACTTACTTCGGACTTCACATAGAAGATGCTATAGCCAATACCCGGGCAATCGGTGCAGTCATGGGTGGGTTGCTTGGTGGACCGGTGGTCGGTTTCGCCGTCGGCCTCACCGGCGGCATGCATCGCTACAGTATGGGCGGCTTTACCGATGTCGCCTGTGCGATCTCTACCACCGTTGAAGGCTTGATAGGTGGTTTAATGCACAGCTACTTTGTCCGCCGCGGGCAGAGTGACCAGATCTTTAGGCCCTTTACTGTATTTACCATCACACTGGTAGCCGAAATTATCCAGATGTTCATTATCCTGGTAGTCGCCGAACCGTTCGACAAAGCGCTTCACCTGGTCAGCGCCATCGCTTTGCCTATGGTCATCGCCAACTCCGTCGGTGCCGGCCTGTTTATGAGCATCATTCAGGATCGTAAAACCATCTACGAAAAATATTCTGCGGCCTTTTCCAGCCGGGCATTAAAGATCGCCCAGCGTTCCGTCGGGATCATGAGCCAGGGCTTTAACGAGGAGAGCACCAAGAAAATTGCCAAGATTGTGTATGAAGAAACCGGGGTCGGGGCTGTCGCCATCACCGACCGTGATAAGATTCTGGCCTTCATCGGGATCGGGGACGATCACCACCTGCCGGGCACGCCCATCTCTTCCGGCTATACCCGCCGGGCGATCGACGGCTGTGAGCTGGTCTATGCCGACGGTTACGATATCCCCTACTGCTGCTCGCTACACCAGAAGTGCAAACTCGGATCGGCACTGGTGATCCCGCTGGTCGGCGGCAACAACGAGGTACTGGGGACTATCAAGCTCTACGAACCGAAAAGAAAGCTGTTTTCGACCGTCAACCTCACCCTCGGTGAAGGGATTGCCAAACTGCTATCAAACCAGATCCTGACTGGCCGCTATGCCCAGCAGCAGGCCCTGCTTACCCAGGCCGAACTGCGTTTGCTGCAGGCACAAGTGAACCCTCACTTTCTATTTAATGCACTCAATACTATTAACTCTGTCGTCCGCCGAGATCCGGACAAGGCGCGCCAACTGATCCAGCATTTATCCCAGTTCTTCCGTCGCAACCTGAAGCAAAATATCGAAACGGTGACTCTCGAAGAAGAGCTCCAGCATGTCAATGCCTACCTCGAGATTGAACTGGCCCGCTTTTCTGACCGGCTCCAGGTAGATATCTGTGTCGCTCCGGAACTCATGAACATCAAGCTGCCGACTTTTACCCTGCAACCACTGGTAGAAAATGCCATAAAACACGGCACCTCTTCGCTACTGGATGATGGTAAAATAACGCTTCACGGATACTACGACAAAGCAAGCATCGTACTAGAAGTAGAGGATAACGCGGGAAGCTACGCACCGATCGGTGAAGAAAGCGGACTAGGGATGAAGATTGTGGACAAGCGCCTGAAAAACATGTTCGGCAAGCAATACGGGCTCACAATGTCCTACCAGCCCCACGAATGGACCCGGGCAACGATTACTATCCCTGCCGACGTCCAGCAGCATCCCCTCGCAAACGGAACAAATGGAGAAACGGCAACATGATCAAGGCACTCGTTATTGACGATGAACTATATGCGCGAGAAGAGCTCATCGACCTACTGCATGACACCGGTGAGGTCGAGGTCATCGACAGTTGCAATAACGCCATCGAAGGACTGAAGAAGATCAATACCCTCAAACCTGATGTCATTTTCCTGGATATCCAGATGCCGCAGATCACCGGTATCGAGATGCTCAGCATGCTTGATCCCGATACCATGCCCAAGGTAGTTTTTGTCACCGCCTATGATGAATATGCTCTCAAGGCGTTTGAAGACAATGCCTTTGATTATCTCCTCAAGCCGGTCGAAACATGTCGCCTGGCGAAAACCATCAAGCGGCTGAAAAAAGAATGTCAGGAGCAGGACTATTCACCGCTGGTCAACGAGATGCTAGAACTGATCCCGTGCACCGGTCACAATCGGATCCTGCTCATTGCTCCGGCTGATATTGAAATTGCCTATAGCGATCTCTCCGGGGTCCATATCGTGGCCAAAGACACCAAGGCTACCACCCAGCTAACGCTCAAAGTGCTGGAGGAAAAAACGCCACTAATCCGCTGCCACCGCCAGTACCTGATCCATCCGCAAGCGATCCGCGAAATCAAGTTACTGGAAAATGGCCTGGCAGAAATTACCACCCAGCTCGGCCATCAGGTACCGGTCAGCCGCCGCTACCTCAAAGAGCTAAAGGACCGATTCGGTCTCAGCTAAGGCCGACTCTCGCTGATCCTTGTCAACTAACAAGGATCAGTGACCAGTTACACCGTCAAACGCCATACTACAGTCGAATCCCTACTGCCGAACACCCCGCCATTAGCACAAGCAAGGTGGCAGCGACAATTATCTTCTTCAGCATCATACGCCCCTTCGATAACAGTTCTTGATTTACAATAGGTTAAAATACTTAACCTGCACTGAACCCTCTATGCCAACGACAGATATGCCTCGCAAAGATACAAAAGATCTCATCGAACCACTGATTACTGCCTAAAACCACTTAGTCAACTCATCGACCGCTTACCCCGCCATAGAACCACTCACTGGTTTATCGCGTGCATCTGTTTCCCGGCGCTTTAACATGGCAATCAATAAAAGAAGTTTTGCGAGTGTTTTGCCGAGGGTGTAATGGCGCGATAGTCGCAAAGCTAGAAACTGGAAGTCCAATCTTAAAAGAGAGACAAGAGTATGACCTGGTTCCTGATGTGCGTAGCAGCGCTAGTAGGTGGCTACTTTATCTACGGTGCGTTTATCGAAAAAGTTTTTGGCGTTAACGAAAAACGTCAAACCCCTGCCTATACCAAGCAAGACGGCGTTGACTATGTGCCGATGTCAAACAAGAAGGTGTATCTGGTACAGCTACTGAACATTGCCGGTGTCGGCCCGATCTTCGGTCCGATCATGGGTGCCCTTTACGGCCCGGCGGCGATGCTGTGGATTGTTCTGGGCTGTATCTTCGCCGGTGCCGTGCACGACTACTTCTCCGGTATGTTGTCTGTGCGCAACGGCGGTGCCTCGGTACCGACGATTACAGGCCGCTACCTGGGTAATGGTGCAAAACACTTTATGAACATTTTTGCCATTATTCTGCTGCTGCTGGTTGGTGTGGTCTTCGTATCGGCTCCTGCCGGGATGATCACCAACCTGGTCAACGAACAAACCGGTATGGGCATGTCGATGACGACGATGGTGGTTATCATCTTCGCCTACTACATCATTGCAACCATTGTACCGGTTGATAAGATCATCGGCCGTTTCTACCCACTATTCGGTGCCTTGCTGATCTTCATGTCGGTTGGCCTTATCACGGCGATTGCCTTCTCGAGCGAGCACTCGCTGCTGGGTGACTACGAGATGAGCCAGATGTTTACCAACATGAACCCGAATAACCTGCCGCTATGGCCAGCCCTGTTCATCACCATTGCCTGTGGTGCTATCTCCGGCTTCCACGCAACCCAGTCGCCGCTAATGGCCCGTTGTATGGAAAACGAGAAAAACGGTCGCTTTGTATTCTACGGTGCGATGATTGGTGAAGGTGTTATCGCCCTGATTTGGTGTGCTCTGGCTCTGTCATTCTTCGGTTCGGTTGACGCACTGAAAGAAGCGGTTACCAACGGCGGTCCGGGTAATGTGGTATACAGCTCTTCAATTGGTCTGTTGGGTGTCTTCGGCGGTATCGTTGCCTTCCTGGGCGTGGTTATCCTGCCTATCACTTCAGGTGATACCGCTTTCCGCTCTAGCCGTCTTATCCTGGCTGAGTACTTCAACATGGAACAGAAGACACTGCGCAACCGTCTGCTAATGGCCATCCCGCTGTTCGTTATCGGTGGTATCCTGACTCAAGTTGACTTCGGTATTATCTGGCGCTACTTCGGCTTTGCCAACCAGAGCACAGCAGTAATGATGCTATGGACTGCCTCGGCCTACCTGCTTCGCCACAACAAGCTACACTGGGTTACCACTGTACCGGCTGTATTCATGACCACGGTATGTATTACCTTCATCCTGAACAATAGCCAGCTTGGCTTTGGTCTGCCGATGACCGTATCAACCATCGCCGGTGTAGTTGGTGCCCTCAGCATCGCAGGCTATGTTATCAAGCGTTCAAAAGGCAAAGGTGAAACTGACCTGGCTGACGAAGAAGAAGCAAAAGGCAAGCTCGAGACAGCTTAACAACCTCCTCTTCGGCCCCGCTATTACGAAACCAGCCATCCGGCTGGTTTCTTTTTATCTGGTACAAGTGGCCCCGCTCCCCCCCACATCACTGTCGTCCTGATATTTCACAGCAACACCTTTTTCAGTCGATGCCAGCCAGCATCAGCTTTTCATACAATGAAGCAATTTCGGTCTCCTGTAAGGACAGCGAGACAGCGAGACAGCGAGACAGCGAGACAGCGAGACAGCGAGACAGCGAGACAGCGAGACAGCGAGACAGCGAGACAGCGAGAACAATAGCTGGAGCAACCCAAATGGGCTATGACAATTATATTCACTCTGGTAAAGCTACAGAGGTTATGGGGTAGCGATATAAAAAAAGCCCACCTTACGGTGGGCTTTTTCAATAAACGTCTTACGTTTAAGATTACTTGCGAGCAAGCTTCTCTTTGATACGTGCTGCTTTACCAGAACGCTCACGTAGGTAGTACAGTTTGGCACGACGTACTAGACCACGACGCTTAACAGTAATGCTGTCAACTAGTGGAGAGTGTGTCTGGAATGCACGCTCAACACCTTCACCGTTCGAGATTTTACGAACTGTGAATGCAGAATGTAGACCACGGTTACGCTTAGCGATAACAACGCCTTCGAACGCCTGTAGACGCTCACGGTCACCTTCTTTTACTTTAACCTGAACAACAACAGTGTCGCCCGGTGCAAAAGTAGGTAGGTCTTGTTTTAGTTGCTCGTCTTCGAGCTGCTTGATGATGTTACTCATTGGTATACCCTAGAATAAACTGATACTAAATTAATTAATTGCTTGCTTTATATTCGCGTATAAATTCCGCGAGCAAGAATTCCTGATCGTCAGTCAGAGCTAGGTTTTCCAGGAGCTCTGGTCTTCTCAGCCAGGTTCGGCCCAGCGATTGTTTCAACCGCCAGCGGCTAATGTCCTTATGGTTGCCAGACAACAAGACCTTAGGGACTTCCTGCCCGTCCAACAATTCAGGACGCGTATAATGCGGACAATCTAGCAAGCCATTGGCAAAAGAATCTTCTTCTGCAGACGCAAAGTCACCCAGTACACCCGGTACAAACCGGACTACTGCATCAACTAGCGTCATGGCAGGCAGCTCGCCCCCAGTCAGCACAAAATCCCCGATAGACCATTCTTCGTCTACCTCTTGCTGGATAATGCGCTCATCCACCCCTTCATAGCGGCCACAGATCAGAATCAAATTCTCATTCTGTGCCAACTCCTCAACACCCGCTTGATCAAGCTTACGGCCCTGAGGCGAAAGGTAGATGACTTTAGCCTGGCCTTCAACAGACTGCTTGGCAGCATGGATAGCATCGCGCAAAGGCTGTACCATCATCAGCATGCCAGGTCCGCCACCATAAGGTCGATCATCAACCGTACGGTGTTTGTCATGGGTAAAATCACGGGGATTCCATGTTTCTACCGACAAAAGGCCTTTTTTTACCGCCTGGCCTGTCACCCCAAAATTGGTAATGGCATTAAACATGTCAGGAAACAGGCTAATTATGCCTACCTTCATTTGTTCACCTATTACCGGGGATTAAAATCCAGGATCCCAGTCAACTTCGATCCGCTGAGCAGTGCGATCAATCGACTTGATGACCTGCTCATCGAGGAACGGAATTAGTCGTTCCTTCTGTCCAAAAGCATCTTTCAGGTTAGCCTTAACCACCAGGACATCGTTTGAACCTGTTTCCAGGATGTCTGTGACTTTACCCAGGTCGTAACCTTCGGTTGTTACCACAGTCATACCAAACAATTCGCGCCAGTAGAATTCTTCATCTGACAGCGCCGGTAGTTTATCGGCCTGTATAGCGACTTCTGCGTTAGTAAACATTTGAGCGTCCTCACGAACGTTCAGGCCTTCTAACTTTGCCACCATACCCTGACCATGACGTTTCCACGATTCAACGCGGAACTCTTTCCATTCACCCTTAACTTTCACAAGCCAAGGCTGATAGGAAAAAATGCTTTCGGAATCTTCTGTGTAGGAAAAAACTTTGAGCCAACCCTTGATACCGTAGGAGGCACCTAGTTTACCGACAACAATGTAGTCTTGGTTATTTGAACTCATCGCTTCTTTGCTACCAGACATGCTAATTAAGCCGCTTTAGCAGCGTCTTTGATTAGCTTAGCTGCGCGGTCAGACACAGTTGCGCCTAGACCAACCCAGTGGTTAACACGGTCAAGGTCTAGACGTAGACGCTCTTCCTGACCCTTAGCTAGCGGGTTGAAGAAACCAATTTTTTCGATGTTACGACCGTCGCGTGCACAGCGAGAATCAGCAACAACGATTTGATAAAATGGACGCTTCTTAGCGCCGTGACGTGCCAAACGAATGGTTACCATATCGTCCTCTTTGCATTACTGTAAATTAAAGTGGCCCCGCTTGAAATAAACGGGGCCCGTGCCAAATTAAGCTCGGGAATTTTACTCTTTAAACTGACGAATGCAACCGCTTTAGCTACTTTTTCACCAGTTAAGGAAAAATAACCCGGCCTTATAGTCGTTAACTATCGACCTGGGAACATGCCGCCACCCGGCATCATGCCT
Source organism: Photobacterium sp. OFAV2-7 (assembly GCF_022347985.1). Classification (GTDB taxonomy): domain Bacteria; phylum Pseudomonadota; class Gammaproteobacteria; order Enterobacterales; family Vibrionaceae; genus Photobacterium. The sequence goes on along the minus strand of NZ_JAKRFQ010000044.1, from coordinate 5,743 downwards.
TTCATATTGCGCATCATGTTCTTCATTCCGCCCTTCTGCATCTTCTTCATCATCTTCTGCATCTGGGTAAACTGCTTAAGCAGACGGTTAACATCCTGCACCTGGGTACCTGAACCCATGGCGATACGCTTCTTGCGCGAACCCTTGATGATTTCAGGACGCTCACGCTCTTTCGGCGTCATTGAGTTAATGATAGCTTCCATCTGGACGAACATCTTGTCGTCGACCTGATCTTTAACATTGTCAGGCAGCTGGGACATACCCGGCAGCTTGTCCATCATGCCCATCATGCCACCCATGTTTTTCATCTGCTGCAGCTGGCCGCGGAAGTCTTCCAGGTCAAAGCCTTTTTTCTCTTTGAATTTCTTCGCAAGCTTCTCGGCTTTTTCCTTATCGACATTACGCTCAAGATCTTCGATCAGAGAGAGAACGTCACCCATACCCAAAATACGCGAGGCAACACGATCAGGGTGGAAAGGTTCCAGTGCGTCGGTTTTTTCACCCACACCCAGGAACTTGATTGGCTTACCGGTAATATGACGTACCGACAACGCCGCACCGCCACGGGCATCACCGTCGACCTTAGTCAGGATCACACCGGTCAGTGGCAAGGCCTCGTCAAATGCCTTGGCCGTGTTGGCCGCATCCTGACCGGTCATGGCGTCAACCACAAACAGGGTTTCGACCGGATTAATGGTTTGATGGACGTCTTTGATCTCGCCCATCATTTCTTCATCGACATGCAGACGACCGGCGGTATCGACAATCACCACGTCGTAGAACTTCAGCTTACCGTGATCCAGTGCGGCCTTGGCAATATCGACCGGCTTCTGATCCGGTGATGACGGGAAGAAATCAATGCCAATGTCGCTAGCCAGGGTTTCCAGCTGTTTGATCGCCGCCGGGCGATAGACATCGGCAGAAACAACCAGAACCTTCTTCTTCTGGCGCTCTTTTAATAATTTACCCAGTTTACCGACACTGGTGGTTTTACCTGCACCCTGCAGGCCTGCCATCAAGATGACTGCTGGCGGCTGGCATGACAGGTCGAGGTCTTCGTTGGACTCGCCCATCACCACTTCAAGTTCGGCCTGAACTATCTTGATGAACTCCTGGCCCGGCGTCAGGCTTTTCGATACCTCGGTACCGACAGCGCGCTCTTTGACACGCTTGACAAAGTCACGGACAACAGGAAGCGCAACATCGGCTTCGAGTAACGCCATACGTACTTCACGCAGCGTATCTTTGATGTTGTCGTCCGTCAGGCGGCCGCGGCCGCTGACATTCTTAAGCGTTCGCGATAAACGCTCCGATAAATTTTCGAACATGTGCTACTCGCTCGTTACGCAACAAAATCTGAGAGATCTGGCTAGTATACCGCATTACCTTGCCTGCTTTCATGCTATCGCGGCCACTTTAGGCCCAGTTCTCTATCGAACTGCGTCATGTCCCACAGATTCAGGTAGGCATTACATTGGCGGCGAGACATTGAGCAAGGTATAATTGCTGATTCTAACCATCTTAAATAGCTAAGTTTACTATGGATATGTTGATAGCCTTAATGGCTGCTTGCTTATATTTCCTAGCCCTCGGGCTAGTCGTGCCAGGACTTACAAACAGTAATGGTATTAAAACCAAACCAGTGTTCCTGTGTGCGCTGGCAGCTATTGCCCTGCATATCCTGCTATTAAAAGACTTAATTCATGGCGGTCCGGGCCAGAATTTAAGTATTTTGAATGTAGCATCTTTAATCAGTCTGATTATTTCACTGCTGACCACGCTGGCAATGCTGCGGATACGGGTTTGGTTTCTGCTGCCTGTAGTCTACAGCTTCGCGGCGATTAACCTCTCCGCGGCTACCCTGCTTCCGGGCACCTTTATCACCCATCTGGAAGCACACCCACAGGTGCTGCTGCATATTTCGCTGGCTCTGTTTTCGTATTCAACACTGATGATTGCCACCCTGTATGCTATTCAGCTGGCCTGGCTGGATCACAAACTGAAAAATAAGAAAAGCCTGCTTATTAACCCTAATATCCCCCCTTTAATGATGGTCGAGAGACAACTTTTCAAGATCATTCTGGTCGGAAACTCACTACTGACCGTCACTCTGATCACCGGATTTGTCTTTATTCAGGATATGCTGGCGCAGGGGAAACTCCATAAAGCCGTCCTGTCATTGCTGGCCTGGGTGGTATACAGCGTCTTGCTATGGGGACACTATCAACTCGGATGGCGAGGACGCCGGGTAGTATGGTTTAGCCTGGTAGGCGCCTTCCTGCTCACGCTGGCTTATTTCGGCAGCCGCTTCGTCAAAGAGATCATCATTGGGGCATAAGAAATGCCCCTTTTATTGCCATGCTAACATTGACACCTACCCAGTCAGGGTACAAAGTACTTGTAACAGAAACGTTAAGGAAATAGTTTTTTGGACGACATATCCACGGGAGTCTTATTCTCCCTCCTGATATTACTACTCGTCATTTCCGGATACTTCTCCGGTTCTGAAACCGGCATGATGGCACTCAACCGCTATAAGCTGAGACATCTTGCCAACCAGGGACACAGGGGAGCCAAGCGGGTTGAAAAACTGCTTTCGCGACCCGACCGCCTGATCGGTCTTATTCTGATCGGCAACAACCTCGTCAACATTCTCGCGTCGGCGATTGCGACCATTCTCGGCATGCGCCTGTACGGCGATTTAGGTGTCGCCATTGCGACCGGTGCCCTGACCCTGGTCGTGCTGGTCTTTGCCGAGGTCACCCCGAAGACCCTTGCCGCCCTCTATCCGGAGCGCGTCTCCTACACCAGCAGCATCGTACTGAATATTTTGATGAAGCTGCTGTACCCGCTGGTCTGGTTCGTCAACGGCATAACCAATGGTTTCCTGATGCTGCTGGGGCTCAGGGTCGACAACATGAACGACTCTAAACTCAGTTCAGATGAACTGCGGACCGTGGTGAACGAAGCCGGCGGGCTTATCCCCCGCCGTCACCAGGATATGCTGCTGTCTATCTTAGACCTGGAAAACGTCACGGTCGAAGATCTGATGGTGCCGCGCAGCGATATCGCCGCCATCAACATCAACGATGACTGGAAGTCGATTGTCCGCCAGCTGAGCCATTCAGCACATGGCCGGATCGTGCTATATCGCGACACTATTGACGAAGTCGTCGGGATGCTACGAGTACGCGAGGCGTACCGGCTAATGATGGATAAAAACGACTTCAGCAAAGCGAACCTGCTGCGTGCCGCCGACGAAGTGTACTTTATTCCGGAGGGCACCCCGCTCAATATTCAGTTGCTGAAATTCCAGCGCAACAAAGAGCGTATTGGCCTCATTGTCGATGAATACGGCGACATTCAGGGACTGATCACCCTCGAAGATATTCTTGAGGAGATAGTCGGCGAATTTACCACCTCGATCACCCCGACCCTGGCAGAAGAGATCACCCCACAGGCAGATGGCAGCCTGATGATAGAAGGCAGTGCCAATATCCGGGATCTCAACAAGAGCCTGAACTGGAACCTGCCAACCGATGGGCCGCGTACCCTCAACGGCCTGATCCTGGAGCACCTGGAGGATATCCCGGACAGTCAGCTCAGTATCAAAGTCGGCGGCCACCAAATGGAAATCATCGAGGTCTCCGAGAATATGATCAAACTGGTCAAAGTCCTGCCGACTCCGCTCCAGAAAACAGGCTAGAGCGACTCTAGCCAACAATAACGTTTAGAGACAACAAAGCCGGCATTCGCCGGCTTTATTCTTTTCAATGCGCACAGGCTGTATGCTGTTACTTCACACTCAGCTCGTTGAGCATGGCTTCCGGCAGCGCCAGATCATCATTCTTATTGACATCAATGCCCTGCTCAAGAATAGATTTGGCAATCTGCTTGGCATCATCCAGTGAGTGCATGCTGTAGGTACCGCACTGGTACTCGTTCAGCTCAGGGATCTTATCCTGAGACTCCACCTTCAGCACATCTTCCATGGCTGCCGTCCAGCTCGCCGCCACTTCCTGCTCGCTGGGGGTACCAATCAAGCTCATATAAAAACCAGTACGACAACCCATCGGTGAAATATCGATGATCTCGACAGTGTCGGAATTAAGGTGGTTACGCATAAAGCCCGCGTACAAGTGCTCAAGGGTATGGATACCACGCTCGCTCAGGATATCTGCATTGGGGCGACAGAAGCGCAAATCAAAAACAGTGATGGTGTCCCCTTTCGGAGTCTGCATCGTTTTGGCTACACGCACTGCCGGTGCATGCATGCGAGTGTGGTCAACAGTAAAACTATCTAATAATGGCATTACATCCTTCTCCTTTGCCAAGTCTTCTCACTAGATTAATCATAGCTCAGCCGCTGACACAATCAGCGCCGGCTAAAACGGCCACCAGCTACGGTTATCTTCCAATTCCTGCCGGCACTGCTTGAGTTGCCAGCCATAATCCTTCGCCTGCTGCTCAACCTTGCGCGATATTTTTATCAGGGTCGGCTTGGAGCGATAGGTGCCGCGGCTATAGCCACCGCGTCCGTCATGGTAGGCCAGGTACTGATTGTAGGCATCCCACTTGGATATTCCCAGCTGCCGCTGGGTTTCATAGGTATACCAGCCAACAAACATCATCGAGTCAGCAAAGTCGGTACGCGAGCCGCCATTGCCCGTTGCCTTCTGGTAGTCCTCCCAGGCAGGATCCTGAGCCTGAGCGTAACCATAGGCGCTGCTGACCCGGCCCCAGGGAATAAACCCCAGGACATAATCCTTCGGTGGGCGGGCATCATGACGGAAACTACTTTCCTGCTTGATAAACGCCATCGCGACATGCATCGGTGTTCCCCACTCCTCCTGCATATCAAGCCCCGCTTCATACCAATCCGGCTTTTCGCGGAAAATATTGCACAGGTTAGACTGATCTTTGGGAGGGGGCGTCGCGCAGCCAGCCAGCGTGACGGCCAGGCCTGAACACAGTATCAAACGGGAAACAAAGCGCATTTTTTCATCCAAGTTGGAACCAAACGACAGATTAACGGTCAGAACCTATGACTGACAGCCGTGCTGTCATCATCCCTGCGAAATTATATTACCGGGCAGCAAGGTAGCTGCCCATTTTTTTATCTCAAATTTAGACCGACCTAACCCCTATTTCAGGTCGGCAAAGTAATCATCCAGAAAATCATCAAATGACAAAGTGTCACTTTGTTCTATCTCTGTCTGCCTACTATTCGATGCTTCAACTTCCTGCTCAAACTCATGCTGCGAATAGAACGCAAAGTCACGCTCTTTTATTGCACTAGCATGGGCATTAGCCAAATCCATTCCAACCCGGCCAATGCCTTTCTGTTGTTTGATTTGATTCAGCAACTGGGCAGACAACGTCAGCTCGGGATCGTCAATCCAGGTTTTCAGTCGCAGGATAGTCTGCTGGTAGCTGTCATTTCCGGCAGCGGCGTCCATCGCCTGGGCGACCTGCTCAAGCTCGGCAAACACACGCTGGCCCCACTCCTGAACAGTCAGGCGTTCGCCGTTACAGCCAATCTTGAGCAGCAACTCAGGGTTACGGCCATCAAGCACCACACGGTTCCAGTTATCGCGCCAGCATTCCAGTTCGGCATCATCCATCTGATCCGACGGCGACAACACAGCCCAGGTCAGGAACAAGTCCAGGAAGCGTACCTGGTCTGCTGTTATTCCAATCGGGCTGAACGGGTTCACATCCAGCGAGCGCACTTCAATGTACT
>NZ_JAKRFQ010000438.1 GCF_022347985.1 Photobacterium sp. OFAV2-7 | reverse complement strand
ACATCTTCGAAGTACATAAAGAACTTCTCATCAAATCCATTCAGCCTCTGATAAATCTCACTCTTAAAGAGCAGGAATGATCCTGCAGCCCAATCAACATTTGTTGGGTCGGAAATTTTGTTTTTATCGTATGCATCAGAGCGTTTCTTCTGAAATAACCCTTTAAGAGGACCAAGCATTCGAGGGAATTTTTTAATAGATTGCTCTGGAATACTTTTTTTTTCATCACAATATAAATTAATTGTACTGATGCTAGATCCATCTATTGTAGCTTGATCGAGTAACTTTATTATGTCTAAATTATCAATTAGAACATCGGGGTTAAGTACTAAAAAAAAGTCGTTTCCCTTCATGTTTAAATGATTTATACAGTGCTGATGTACAAAGTTATTATTTGAACCAAAACCCAATCCATAATCAGTATCTAACAGGGTTATTTTATTGTCGATACAATATTGTGTTAGTTTTTCTGTCGCTGGTGTATTCGATTTAAGTACAACGTTAAATATTTTAGCAAGATTTGCAAGTACACCATTATTGATTAGCATAGAGTCATTATTATGGTTTACAACAGAGACATACAGAGTTGACATTTTTATCCTTGTTCTAAATTGTTCGAAGTTGGTGCGTAACCTGTCGGTGCCTCTAATAGAATCTTACGAATGCACTCTACATCAAAATGGTGACAGCAGGCATCAAGTTGATTAAGCAACTCAGCCATATCTGACCAGTTTAACTTATCCTCGCTGGCCGTCATGATTTTGGGATGACTGGTTCCTTCAACATTATCACCAATGAGTAGCTCTTCATACAGCTTTTCACCAGGACGTAAGCCTGTAAAATGGATTTCTATATCACATTCATTCTCTTCGATGTTATCGTGATTACCTTCGCTCATTCCCATCAAATGGATCATACGTTTTGCGAGGTCCAAGATTTTGACAGGTTCTCCCATATCCAAAACAAATACCTGGCCATTATGGGCCATCGCTCCAGCTTGGATGACTAGCTGAGCTGCTTCGGGGATCAGCATAAAATAGCGGATAATATCCGGGTGCGTTACAGTTACAGGCCCGCCTTTGTTAATTTGTTCTTTAAAGAGTGGCACAACGGATCCTGAAGAGCCTAATACATTACCAAACCTGACAATAGTGAATGTAGTTTGTGTTTGTCTGTCTGCCAGGGATTGTAGTACAAGTTCAGCCATTCGTTTACTTGCACCCATTATATTAGTTGGCCTAACTGCTTTATCTGTAGAGATTAGTGTGAAATTTTTAACTTCTGCTTTTATTGCTGCTTCGGCAGTAGCTAGCGTACCGAAGACATTATTTCGAATCCCTTCTACAATGTTATCCTCTACAAGAGGAACATGTTTATAGGCGGCTGCATGAAATACTGTTTCGACTTGCTGACCGCACATAACTTTCTCTATACGATTTTGACGCTGAACACTTCCTAAAATTGAAACAATTTCGATTTTGGTGTTAGTGTTGTCAATTGTTTTTCTCAATTCCCTATCGATTGTGTACAGGTTGTATTCATTAAGTTCAAAAAGCACTAAACGTTTTGGTTTTTGTTGAATGATTTGACGGCATAGCTCAGCGCCAATTGAACCCCCAGCACCTGTAACCATTACAATCTTGTTGGTAATATTTCTAGATAGTAGAGTTTGATCTGGCTCAACTGGGGCACGGCCTAATAGATCACCTATTTCAAGATCTCTAATTTCTGTTGAGCTAGCCTTACCTGCTGCTATATCCTCCACAGATGGAACTGATTGGATAGCGATAGGCCAATTGGAAAGTTGCTCTAATAGGCGGAGGCGGCTCCCTTTGCTTATATTGTTTATTGCTAGCAGCAATTTCAAAGGTTTATACAGTGATTGTAGTTCTTCAAACTCACTACTGTGATGTACTCTTAACCCGAAAATGATCTGACCAACTTTATTGCGATCATCGTCTAGAATGACGACAGGGTGGTATTCTGAACCGCTTATGAGCGCGTACGCAAGCTCACGGCCTGTTGCTCCTGCACCGTAGATGAAAACGTTAGGCTTTTTCCGCTTGAAGTAGTGGTAGTAAAATGTACGGATTAAAATGCGGGGACCTCCTAACGTTAAAATCGCGAGTCCGGCATAGATTAATGGAACACTTCTAGGTATAAAGGATTGGAAAAAGAAACCTGATATAGCGAGTGCGAACGCTGATAGAATAACAGCAAGAAAAATGTACCCTAAAGCTGGAAGCATGAGGTAACGTAATACTGCCCGATACATGCCAAGGCGCATAAAAGCATAGATGGTAACTATGATTGTGACCGTAAAACTCGCAACTTCTCTAGATGTTATATCAAACATCCAGTCACTTAAACGTAGGCTCATTGCCAAATAGAGTGAAAAAATCACAGCAACAACATCGTAAGTTATTGTTATGATTCTTTTATTTTTCCGTTTTGTGCTTAGCAGAGCTTGAATAGGTTTAATCATAGTAGAATGGGCATAATTATAACAACAGTAGGATTCTAATCTATTATTCTTACGTTGCAATTAGATAAGCGAAAATCATGAGGAATATGTCTTATTCTGTTAAGATCGTAGTCTTTGGTAGGTTGATAAGTGAGCAATTTTCTTGAATGTATTGATAACTGGTAGTAATGGTTTCGTAGGGCGGCATTTATCGAAGTGTCTGATTAATAGCTCTTATGATGTTGTTGATGCGGGCCGAACTCAGCCTAAAACTAAGAATAATTTTCTGCTTCTTGATCTTGATTCCAATTTCGATATTACTTCGGAGTTAGCCTCAATTGATGTAGTCGTTCATTGTGCAGCGCGTGTACACGTAATGGATGACAATGCAAAGGACCCCCTTGTCGAGTACCGCCGCATTAATAAAGATGCAACATTGACGCTTGCTCAACAAGCAGCAAAAGCGGGCGTAAAGCGTTTTGTCTTTCTAAGTACAATTAAAGTGAATGGTGAGTACACTAACGAAGGTAATCCATTTACGCCACAAGTTAGTTCGCCCCCGCTTGACCCATATGGCTTGAGCAAATACGAAGCAGAGCAGGGGTTGATCGTGATTGCTAAGGAAACTGGGATGGAGGTAGTAATTATTCGACCTCCTTTGGTTTATGGCCCAGGAGTGAAGGCAAACTTTGCCGCAATGATGAACTTGGTTTCCAAAGGTTTACCCTTGCCGATGGGTAGTATCAACAATAGCAGAAGCTTAGTTTATATTGGAAATTTGACAGATTTAATTGTTACTTGTTTGTCGCACCCTAAAGCGGCCAATCAGGTTTTTTTAGTCTCAGATGATCAAGATGTTTCTACTTCTGATTTGTTGCGATTGATGGCTAAGGCTATGAATAAACCTTGTCGTCTATTACCTATTCCTGAGAAGTGGCTTCGTAGCTTGACAACGTTGATTGGAAAGCCAGGCATTGGCGAACGTCTATGTGGGTCATTGCAGGTTGATATTAGCCAAACAAAAACTTGTCTTGGATGGCAGCCTCCTTATACACTTGGCGACGCTCTAAACCGAACAGTAAATAAGGCTCCATAACTATGCACAGTCCGCTTATCAGAATTATTGATGTTACTCTCTCGTTTATTGGATTGATGCTGGCCTGGCCGGTATTTATCGTCATTTATGTGCTTGGTAAGTTTGATACTGGCTCACCCGTTTTTCGTCAGGAGCGGGTGGGAAAGAATGGTAAACCTTTCATCCTTATCAAGTTTCGTACTATGCCGACATCAACTCTTTCTGTTGCTACCCATATGGTTGATTCAAGATCAGTTACAAAGTTGGGTAGTTTTCTGCGCAAGTCGAAGCTCGATGAATTACCGCAGCTTATAAATGTTCTTCGTGGCGAAATGAGCTTTGTCGGCCCTCGTCCTTGTTTGTTCAATCAAGAAGAATTGATTGAAGAGAGAAATAAACGTGGCGTCTTAGATGTATTGCCTGGGATCACGGGTCTTGCACAAGTCAATGGTATAGATATGTCTGTACCAAAACAACTCGCTAGCTTAGATGCTGAGATGATAGAAACATTTTCACTGTCTCTATATTTTCGCCTGATTCTTCAAACGGCTACAGGTAAAGGAGCCGGTGACAGAGTCAGAACTTAAGAACTTAGTGGCTATTTAAAGATCCTACTTGCGATAATTTTCTGAAATGCAACATAATTATTTAGACTTGATT
>NZ_JAKRFQ010000437.1 GCF_022347985.1 Photobacterium sp. OFAV2-7 | reverse complement strand
CCCTAGCCTTTTTCCTTTCGAGTAACATCCCAAAGGTCAATCATGGCAGCCGCCACAACCGGAATAGCCCCGTCAAGCTGGGCACCAAACTCACCAAGGGTGACTATGACCAGTTCGCTGTTTCCGAGCAGCAGACCCTCGGCAGTACTGGCGACCATCACCTCGTGCATCCGAGGGCGATATCCAAATACTGTTGTTATACGCTGTTCTCATATGCTCAACACTTACCCCCTACCCATTAATGGTTAAAACAATTTGCATAGTCTATGTTTAAGACGTGGGGAGATAGAGGTGGATATGAATGCAGCTGATTTAAATAAACATGTACAAACTTATCCTGATATGAAGTGTTCGGCTTGTGGTGAAATGTATAACTATGTTTTCTTACAATCAGCAACACTCGCTTTTTGTCCGACTTCGAACATGGTCGAGCTTGATAAAGCTCTCCTTCAGATAAAACAGGAACAACTTCAAGGTAGAGTTGATGTAACTTGTAAGGATCATTAAAGCCCCTATATTGGGGCTTTTTTTGGATGACAAAACTGCCTTTCAAGTACGTGCCAAACTGACACATGAATTGCTAATCACCTCACAGCGTGCCATGCTCGACACATCCACATCATCAACCTTAGGAAAATTTTATGCCCACAATACAAAGTACTGTGGTAGAGAAAGAAAAGCTACGTGAACTTAAGTTAAGCCAGCGAGATGCTATGATGCTGACGGATGCCCTGAAAAAGCCGGCAAAGCCAAACGTGCGTTTGCAAAAAGCGGGAGCACGTTATAATAATAAAACTCAATACTATAGACGAATGTTATCTAAGTGAAATTTTGATATAAATCATGATAAAATGATTTGATCAGTTCTCCTCTTAAGAGTCCCATAGCCTTATTCCTTTCAAGCAATATTCCAGAAGCCGATAGTAGCGCGGCAGCAACGGAAATGCCCTCACTAAGTTGTGCACCGGACTCACAAAGGTGACGGTGACCAGAACGCTATTCGCGTCAGCAGGCCACGGCAATAATGCCGTGTAATAACGTGTAATAGAGTCAATGATGATAAAGACCTATATTGACCTTGTTCCAGTTAGCGGAGTTGGCTTGTAGTAAATGGAACTTTCGCAATTAAACTTCAATAAAAGGAAACAAAGATATGTCTCAAAATTATCACGAGCTCCAAGAGTCACTTCTTGATCTAACTAGTTCAGTCAATTTATGGACAAGTAGTTTAAACAACGCGATTGTAACCTCTTCAAATACGGTCACTATCAACGAGAAAACAGTGTTGAACAGTGACTTAGGTGGCCTAGGTGCATTTGTTGGCGTCTGGGAAGGAACTGGTGCACCAAATAGTATGAGCCAAATTGTCGGAAAAACCGACTTAGACGGTACTTCACGTGGTCAGTTTGCATCAAAAACAATAGAAACAAGCGATCCCGGTGTGAACCTGATGAATGGAACCTATAGCATTGGCTTGTTCCTTCGTGCTGATGATGTGCTTTCCTTAGTTGCAACTGCACTGCTAAATCAATCTAACCCATTGAATTATCAATCTACTTCAGTGTTTGTCACAAACGCAACAACTCAGAACATCAGCGTTAATTACCAAGTACCTAATAATATTGCACCGGGTTCACGATTAGACTGGATTTACTTATTTAAAGGTGAGCAACCAGTTATGAACAACTCAAGTTACTTAAAACATGTTGCTGTAAGTTCCAATAACCCTGGCGGTATTGTAACTATTGACGTTAGTGGACTTACACTAACACCAGGCCATTACATTGTTCAGTATAATCCTGGTCACTCTCTTCAGACTGTAGGTGCAGCATACTCATTCTACATTCAGTAATACGCGGTAATACTGAACTCGCTTTACAAGTTTTCCTCATCATGAGTGAGGCGAGTTTCATCAACGATGAAAACCATCCTTTAGATCATGGAACCACTCCTCGCGAAGCACACCCAGTTTAACCGAGTCGTAATATTGCCCCTGAAAGTAGCGTACTTTCCTCAGCCTTGCCTCTAGTGTCATGCCAATGGATTGTGCGCATGCTATCATTCTGGGATTACCAGACCATGTTGTTAACCCAACACGTGCTATTTCAAGCGTGTTAAACAGGTGTGTTATCCAAGGGATTAAGGCTTTTCTACCCACTCCCTTGTTCCAGTAGCGGCTATCGTAAATGATGACGCCAACTTCTAGCCACCGTGTTCGCTGGTCTTCCCAGTAGTAAGAAACACTGCCAATCGCTTCTCCCTGGTATTCAATCATAAGCGCGTCGATACCTTCACATAATCGCTTGAACATACCAGCTTCGAATTCTTCGAGTGTCGGTGTTGAATACGGAAAATATGGACCGTTAAACTTTGTCCATTCTTCGTCTGTAGTGAGTAATGAATATAAAGGTAGTTTATCTTCACTAGTAGCAACTCTTAGCTTTATTTCATCATTATGCAGCATATAACCTTCTATTATTGCTGTTCGGCTTTAACAAGTGTGACAGCGTCACCTGCATGAAAAGATATACAATATTACCAAAAAAGTCAGACATAATCATTTTATCAATAAATAGGCTCGAAAAACCCTATTGCGCGCATGGAATATAAATTTCATCGTAAATAAAACTTGAGTTCACAGAGGTGAATTTTAATTATTACTATCTAGAGATAATCATTATTAAAATCTTATAAGGGTTAAATGAAATTTATAAAAAAACATTCAAACTAATGATACTTGTCGCAATATTTTAAAGCTAGCTGATGAATTCAGTTGAAGATGATTTTATCAACAAAAATCAATCGAAATTATGTTATTAAAAACAATGTAACTATATATGGCGATCATTGACAGGCATCACAATAAAATAACTCAAGCGCAACAAGTGACAGCGTCACATCACCATATCAGGCACGTTAATCATGCGCAATAAACATCTACATATCTTTCCCTCTCGCCCGTAATAACCATAAGCCATTGATTTATAGCTATTTATCCATCTGTTCCATTTTGGTTGTGTCTTAGTTAAACATTAAATCATTTCAATCTTAGAAATTCGTGGTCTATCGCCACTCTTTCTCTAAATAACAAATAGTTATACCTATTTGCAATATTTAAGGTGTTATCGAATAGAATATGCAACATGTGTATGTTACTGTGGTTGTGTATAGGAAAATAAGTATAAAAAAATAGTGTTGTACAATTTATTGAGGGAAATGGTATGGATATCAGACCGCAAGATGTACATGGATTTGAAACAGATGTCATACACCTATATCTTCAGGATATAGCGCAGAAGCCACTGTTATCTAAACATGATGAAATTCAATATAGCCGTAAGAGCCTTTTAGGCGATGAGTATGCCAAAGCTACGATGATTGAAAGTAATCTTCGCCTTGTTGTGAGTATTGCGAAGAAGTATCGTGGTAGCGGCATGTTATTAAGTGATCTAATCGATGAAGGAAATATTGGTTTAATTACTGCCGTTGAAAAATTCGATCCGGAGCGTGGCTTCCGATTCTCAACTTATGCGACATGGTGGATTAAACAGACCATTGAACGCTCTATTCACAATCAAGCCCGTACGATTCGTCTTCCTGTGCATGTCTCAAAGGAAATAAATACGATTCTACGAACTCACAAACAGTTAATGAAAAGCTCCAATCAGGAACCAAGCCATGAAGAGATTGCAGAGAAACTTGAACGAAGTGTCGATGATGTCTCAAGCGTATTAGCACTAGATGCTCCTGTTGTATCCATTGACCAGGCAATCACAGAAGACAGCAACTCACAGACGATATCTGCATTTATTGCCGACAACTCATCAACACAGCCAGATACCGTTATCAATAAGCAGGATATACGAAACTTAGCAATATCGATGCTGGATTGTCTCAATGAACGAGATCGAGAAATCATTTGTCGTCGCTTTGGCCTGTTGGGTCATGAAGTGCAAACATTACAACAGGTTGCTGATGAAGTGGGTTTAACCAGAGAGCGTATTCGACAGCTGCAGGTAAGCTCCCTGAATAAGCTGAAAAATACATTAAAACGTAACAACTATGATCTTGAACTACTATTTTCTGAAATCGCTTAACAGCCCCCTATGATGAGTGTTCAGCCTAACCGAACACTCATCATGATCCTCCCCTCTAACGATGAGTAATTATGCTGTAGCTTGCTAACCAAAACTGAGCTCAAACTCCAAATC
>NZ_JAKRFQ010000436.1 GCF_022347985.1 Photobacterium sp. OFAV2-7 | reverse complement strand
TGCGGGCGGTGCATTCTTATTTGACGGTATGAAAGTCATCGAGCTTTAAGTGATTTTCATAATAATAGGTAACTACCATGATTAACCCTGCAGCGGTTTCAATAAAAAATAAGCTACTGATGGTACTATTTATCATCGGAATGTTATTTTCTGGCTGGCAATCTTATCAAACGATGCCTCGTTTCGAAGATCCTGAATTTGTTATTCGCTCAGCAGTTATTCTAACTGAATATCCGGGTGCATCACCAATGGAGGTGGCTAATGAAGTGACTGAACCTTTGGAATCGGCTATTCAGGAGATGGCTGAAGTTGAGGAAATTGTTTCGACATCTTCAGACGGGCTTTCACGTATCGAAGTGTTAGTAAAGTACAGTGCGGCTCCGACAAAAGATGATCTGCAATTAGTGTGGAATAAACTGAGAAACAGAATCAATGATTCTCAGTATTTGCTCCCTGCAGAAGCGTATAATAGCTTTATTAATGATGACTTCGGTGATGTTTATGGTATTTATTACCTGCTTACCGGCGAAGGCTACTCGAATCGTCAGTTAGAAGATTATGCCAAAAAGCTAAGAACACGAATTCTAGCCGTTGACGGCGTTGCGAAGGTAACGTTAACGGGTGTACAACAAGAAGCTGTGTATATCGAACTCTCTAAGCAACGTGCTAACTCGCTTGGGGTATCGCTTAGTCAAATTTTTGAATCTCTGAAGCAACAAAATAGTGTCGTCTTTGCAGGCAATGCAAATCTAGATACGATGCGCTCGACTATCCAGTTACCGAATGCAGTTACGTCTGTAGAATCGTTGGAGTATTTACACGTCGCAACGGACAGTGATGGGACCATCGTCTATTTAAAAGATATTGCGACTATCTCGCGTGAAGTGCAGCGGCCTCTGGTACATGAAGTCAGATACAACGGCCAGCCCGCTATCGGATTTGGGATAGCCAACGTGGCTGGTGCGAATGTGGTTGAAGTCGGGGAGTTGGTTGATGCTGAGCTGAGAGCATCGATAAATCTTCAACCTGTTGGTATGGAGTTACATGAGTTCTATCACCAGGCCAAAGTTACTCAAGTCGCTGTAGATGAGTTTGTCGCCAATGTTTTTTTAGCCCTCGCGATTGTGCTTGTGACCCTTATGATTTTTATGGGTATCAAGCCTGCAGTGATAATCGGTGCGACCTTAATTCTGACCATTGCTGCCACACTTTACACGATGCAGCTCAGCGGTATACCGATGCACCGAATCTCCTTGGGGGCATTAATCATAGCGTTAGGTATGCTTGTCGATAATGCGATCGTTGTAACGGAGAGCGTTTTTTCAAACAAGCGTAGCATAAACAAGTTTGAGCTACTGCAAACAGTCACCAAGCGTTCTATCTGGCCTTTGCTAGGTGGTACTTTGGTCGGCATATTGGCATTTGCTCCTATTAGTTTGTCTGAGGGAGATTCCGCAGAATATACACGACATCTTTTCTTTGTGGTGCTGATTTCCCTGATGTATAGCTGGGTGTTTGCGATAACCTTTGTTCCGTTTTTATGCGACTTAATGATCAAAGGTAAAACCATTAGCGCCACTCAGTCAGAGCCAGCATTTATACAAAAATACAAGAGTTTCATGCAGGTCATACTCCGGCATCGCATTAAGACCGTTGGGATTACAGTCTTGATGTTTTTCTCTTCTATATACGCCGCTCAGTATATGAAGCCAGGGTTTTTCCCGACCTCTACGACACCTCAGTTTGTTGTCGATTATTGGTTACCGCAGGGAACAGACATTGATATTACTCGACATGACTTGCTGGAAATAGAGAAAGAACTAATGGAGATCGACGGGGTCTCTGGTGTGCAAACATTGGTCGGCGCTGGGGCAATGCGCTACATGCTCATTTACCAGGGAGAGAGTGAAAATACCTCCTATGGTCAGTTCCTGGTAAAAATGGATAACCTGGATGATGTCAAGCCAACCATTCAACGCGTCCAAAAATTAATTGATGATAATTACGCTGACGCGCTGACAAAGGTTTGGCAGTTTGAATTGGGGCCGGGCGGAGGTTCTAAGATTGAAGCGGAATTTAGCGGCCCCGATCCTGTTGTGCTGAGACGACTTGCTGAGCAAGCAAAGCTAATAATGGTTGAAGATGGCAAGGCGATGTCGATTAAAGATAACTGGAGACAGCCTGTTCGTGTCATTCAACCATATTACGACCCAACGTTGGCAAATCGATTGGGCATTTCGAAACAAGATATAGCAAGTGCTTTGCTCGTTAATTATACCGGCCAGCAAATAGGTACCTACCGTGAAAACGATCGGCTTTTACCTATTGTTGCGAGGGCACCGTTGGCTGAAAGAGATACCGTCGAAAATATAAAGTTATTGCAGGTTACGAGCAGCACGACAGGAGAGCAAGTCCCACTCACACAAGTGGTACGTTCCTTTGAAACGGTATGGCGAGATGGATTGCTTAAGCGAGAAAACCGTGTATGGCGAATCAAAGCTCAATCTGACCCGGTTTCTGGTGAACTAGCCGGGACGCTTTTCGCAAGGCTTAAGCCAAAAATCGAGGCCATTGAATTGCCCCCGGGCTATTCGCTTGAGTGGGGAGGTGAGCATGGGGACAGTACCAAAGCAAACAAAAACCTGGCAGATGCGATTCCGTTCAGCTTGTTGTCAATGATATTGGTAACTGTGGTGTTGTTTAACAAGGTAAGGCAGCCGCTACTCATATGGTCGATTGTGCCTCTTGCGACCATTGGCGTAGTTTATGGCCTGGTTCTTACGGGCACCCCGTTTGAGTTCATGGCTATTTTAGGTTTGCTATCGCTATCTGGTTTGCTGATAAAGAATGCCATTGTGCTTGTTGATCAAATGGACTTGGAAATAGCTGAAGGTAAGCCAAGATATACTGCTGTTTTAGATTCAGCGGCAAGCAGGGTAAAACCCGTTCTTATGGGTGCCCTGACGACAATCTTGGGTGTTTTACCTCTTTTTTACGACGCCTTCTTTCTTTCGATGGCAGTGGTGTTAGTGTTTGGATTAACAGTGGCAACGTTATTAACACTTGTCGTTGTTCCTTCACTTTATATGATTTTCTTTGGAATTAAGGAGGCCGAAACGATGTAATTTTTGAGCGCAATTATTTAATGGTTGCGCACGCTTCAGTGATTGTTTTTATTGATAATTGTTTGATAGGAATGTTTCCTAACTCAAGGCTGATAATGGTTGTACAGGATTGCAACGAAATCTTCTTGATGATGTGGGTTTTCTCCTGCAGTCAATAGTGTACGGCATATTGAGGCCTGTTTTTAAAGCAACTCGCTATTGTGCTTTGGTAGGCTTCGGCCTACCTTTTTTTACTTTTGTTCTTGTATTTAATCTCCTAAATAAGGATAAGCATGACCCAGCCGACACTTTACCCGGGTGTTGAATAACCCCTTCTTATTGCCCGGTCGAGTTTGGACAAGTGCCGCACTCATGGAGCATTTCAGGATAAACGCAGCCGGAAGTGTGAATATAGCATTTTACTTCAATTGGTTACTGATATTATTTATATCAAGTGTGCATATCCCCTCTGTTAGTTGGCGATGGCCATTATCCTTATTCTTTATGCCTCGCGGTTAGCTCGGTCGACTAATACCTACGCAGATCATGGTATGGAGGCTGCTGTGGTGGATTAGCAAATTTGGCAAAGACGAAGAGTTTACCCATACTTAAAATAATTCGTGTTTTGCTAATTTAGCAATATTGCCAAATCAGTTTTGTCCAGTGACAAGTCAGGGCGATCTGCTCTGTCTCCACCTTTGCCCCAAAGTTTGTTAACAAAAATGCTCAGTTGCAGATTACGCCACTCATTTTGCCTTACTTTTTCATATATGCTGTTTTCCATTGAAGATAGAAAACACCTAAAATCAATCATAGTCTGATTTTATTCAAAACCTAAAATGCATATAGAATTAATGTTGAACAGGCTGTAACTAAATTCCGAGCCATGCTATTTAAGAGGGATTAACAAAATTAACGGCAGCCGCTTTCCTAAACAAACATTAACAATCCTTGCGTGCAGATCAACTAATTAGATCACTCATTAAAATATAGATAGTCTGGGATAGGTTCTTCCCAGTCATCAGAAAATAGAATACTCTCAAAGCAAGTACCTATATGGTTATCAGTGTTAAAAAAAGCGAACTTACACTTTCCAGTTCATATGCCAGA
>NZ_JAKRFQ010000435.1 GCF_022347985.1 Photobacterium sp. OFAV2-7 | reverse complement strand
GACGGCGCCGATGCGGCGAACGTAGCCAGTTTGGAAGTGCTGCTCGCAGCCAACGAGAGCCTCGTCGCCTATCGCCGGCAACACCGCAGCGACGTCGCCTTGGCCCCGACGCTCGAACTCCTGCTGCGCGACAGCGACAACCCTCGCGGGTTGCTGACATCGATGGAGCGGGTCGCCGAGCATGTCGCCGATGTCTTTCAGGCTGATATTTATCCTGCCGTAACCTTCACGTTTCCACCCCTGCACCGCATTAGGACCGACCGTCACCGAACCGTCAATCATCCGGGTCAGGTGAACGCCAAGAAACGGCAAATCCGGATCGGGGATCGGATAAATCAGGTGGTTGACTATCTGATTGTATTTCTCCGGCAGTCGATAGTATTCGCCCCGGTAGGGAATGATCTGAAAGTCAGTCTTTATACCCAGCATCCGGGTAACCCGATCCGCCATCAAGCCTGAGCACGAAATCAGAAACCGACAAGCAAAAGCGGCGTTCTCGCCCTCTTGCCGACAGCGAACTCTAATCTCATCTTCGTCTTCGTTCAACGCTTCCACTACCGTTCCCAATGCGACTTCACCGCCTAACATGCGAAACTCATCCGCAATTTTTTCGGTCACCAGACGGTAGTTCACTATACTGGTTGTCTCGACCAAGATAGCCCCCAATCCTTCGATATTGGGCTCTTTGCGCTTTAGCTCGTGCTGATCGAGCAATGTCACCTCAAGCTCGTTTTCCCGGCAGCGTTGATATAGCGCCTGCATTCTTTCCATTTCAAGCTCGCTGGTCGCGACCAGCAGCTTGCCGCAGTTCTCGACCGGAATGTCATGCCTGGCGCAGAAACGGGTTGTCGCCTCCACTCCGGCTTTGCAAAACTCGGCCTTCAGGCTGCCCGGCGGATAATAAACACCGGCATGGATCACGCCGCTGTTATGCCCCGTCTGGTGGCGGGACAGGCCAGATTCCTTTTCTATCAGCAAAACAGATTTGTCCGGATGGCGCTGCTGCAATTGCCAGGCTGTCGAGACCCCGACAATCCCCCCACCGATAATGATGTAATCGTAGACCTTACTCACTAGTTACCACTCCATTGATACCAGCTCGCCGCAATATCTGCGGCGAGCGTATTTCCTTTGTTGTTATGCCACTGCCGGTTTTCCGGCAATCGACTTTGACTTTAATCCATGGTGACTTAAATCGAAGATGACTTAAATCGACTGCGACTTAAACCAATAGCAACTTAGCGAGTAAAGTGACCACGCTGGCGCAGCAGTTCACGCTGAAGGCCGGCATGAGCAACAAACTTATCGCGGCCGTGCAGCCAGCAATGGTTCTGGACCACCAGCATAGCGCCGACTTTGACCCTGACATTGAAACAATTGGTGTCAGTTTCCAGCGACTCGCTCATCTGATGTAGGTAGAGCCCCTGCTGCATGTTCTGTGGCTGGGCAAACTGGTCGATAAACAGCATATGCGGTTTGCCGTTACTGTCTTCTTCGAAGAAAACCGGGTGCTCTATGGTGTAACCGACATTCTTGCTTGGCGGCGCACCCCAGACGATGTTCTGCTTCGCCATCGGGTGATGGTAAAAGCGCTCAAGATCCTGCCACTCATCCACGTGGAGCAACAAGGAATCCCCCATCTCCATGTTTTTCTCGTCCATCTTCATCATCAGGACGAAATCAGTTCGCTCGTTAACATAGGTGCCGTCATTGTGAAGCTCCATCCGGCGATGGGCCTGGCGCAGGTAACTGTCACTGCTGTCTTCGTTCTTCACCGTGAAGCGGGCATAGTACTTGCCGTACATCGCATCAAAATTCGGAATACCGATCAGATGGGAAACAGCCGTCGAGAGCTTGACGAAAAAGTCTCGCTGCTCGTCGGTATCTTCATACGCCGCCTGGGCCTGCTCGTCAGCCTGTAGCAAGAAAGCACCGGTATCACGATTACCCATCGTCGCAACTAGGAACTTACCCAACTGATAATCACACGCTTTGTCCAGCGCATCAGCCACGGCATAGCGCAAAAACGGCTTGTACTCCAGCGCCTGCAATCCCCAGTTGGCGCTCAAATCAATAAAGCGATCCAGGGTATTTTTCTCCAAAGTAACCACTTGCAAGCGCGGGTTGGCAGGATAAGGGCTGACCGTAAAACCGTGGTACTGGCTGATGCTCTCGTTCAATGCAGGTGCAATTTTCATGGATAGCTTCCTTTTATTTCTAAACAGGCTCTCCGGCCCGGTGAAGTTGACTGACTGTTATTGGATAGCCGACCAAGTTCCCTGACCGGCTGTTTTAACAAAACTATAACGAGCACAAGATGATATTAACAATATATGGAAAATATAGTTTCCATATATAAAATAGATTAATGACGGTTAATGGACTCGTCGGCTTAGGAGTAAATATGGATATCAAACGACTGCACTATTTCACCGTTCTGGCGCAAACAGGCAACTTTACCAAGGCAGCCGATCAACTGGGTATCGCCCAGTCGGCGCTGAGTATCAGTATCCAGAAGCTGGAACAGCAACTAGAGTTGAAGTTAATCAATCGCACCGAGCGACAGATGAGCCTGACGGCCGACGGACAGGTGCTACTGCGTCATGCCAGAAAGATCCTCGAGGATGTCGATCAGGCCAAAAAGGAGCTGCAGGAATTAAAAGGGCTCGACAGCGGAGTGATTAATTTCGGTGTATCCGCCATGCTCGGCTCGTACTATCTGCCCGATACACTGGCACTGTTCAAGCAGACCTACCCGGGAATTCAAATCAACATTCAGGAAGCCGGAACCGCAACGCTGGAAAAGATGCTCCTTGACGGCCAACTCGATCTGGCGCTTATTCGCTCCGATCGCAGCCACGATCAGATCCGCCATGTCACCCTGGCCAAGGAACAGATCGTCGCCTGCGTTCCCAGTACCCATCCTTTCGCCGAAAAAGGTAGCATCACTCTCGAACAGTTCTGCCAGCAACCTTTGGTCCTCTTTCGCGACGGTTACTTCCTGCGCGAGGCTGTCAGCCGTTATTGCCAGCAACAAAAAATCACGCCCGATATCCGCTTTGAAACCAATCTTATTGAGCTGCTCAAATCACTGGTCCGCAAGGAAATCGGTATCTGCACCTGCCTGTCGATCATCCTTGGCGACGAAACCGATTTGGTGACAGTACCTTTCGAGCCACCGATCCCTTTGCATCTCGGCATCGGCTGGAAATCAAGCCACTACCTCTCGAGCGCGGCGCGGGCTTTTGTCAGTTTCCTGCAAACCGAACTCAATGCCCCGGCAGGAAATGTTTGATAGCGGTAAACCTTTATTTTAATTCGTGATGATTTTCCAACTTGCAACATATCGATAACCTCAGCTCAACACCAATAACAACAGAGCCAGCATATGGAAAAGAAAGTCAGCTACGATGCATTCTGGATGCCGTTCACGGCAAACCGTAATTTCAAAGCCGATCCAAGGATCATCAACCGTGCCGAGGGCATGTATTGTTATTCCGATAACGGGACCCAATTGCTTGATGCCACCGCAGGGCTATGGTGTGTCAACGCGGGGCACGGCCGCAAAGAAATCGGCGAGGCGATGGCCAAGCAAGTGGCCGAGCTGGATTACAGCTCACCGTTTAACTTCGGCCACGACATTGGCTTTGAATTTGCTGAGCGTCTGGTCTCTTTCACCCCACCGGGGCTTAATAAGGTCTTTTTCACCAACTCCGGCTCTGAGGCCGTTGAAAGTGCACTGAAAATTGCCCTCGCCTACCAACAGGCCAAAGGCAATACCGGCAAGTTCAAGCTGATCGGTCGCGAGCTGGGCTACCACGGTGTCAACTTCGGCGGTATCTCCGTCGGTGGCCTGACACCTAACCGCAAAGGTTTCGGCCCTCTGCTGCCGACCGATCACTTGTCCCATACCTTGGATATCGCCAACAACGCCTTCAGCCAGGGGCTACCCGAGCACGGGGTAGACAAAGCCGAGCAGTTGGAGCAACTAATTCAGTTCCACGGTGCCGACAGCGTGGCAGCCGTTATTGTCGAGCCAATTTCTGGTGCCGGTGGTGTGATCCTGCCGCCAAAAGGCTACCTGCGCCGCCTGCGCGAGATCTGTAGCAAACATGATGTGGTGCTGATCTTCGACGAAGTTATCACTGGCTGGGGACGTCTGGGGGCATCATTTGCCTCGGAGGCCTTCGATGTGGTGCCGGATCTCATTACCT
>NZ_JAKRFQ010000434.1 GCF_022347985.1 Photobacterium sp. OFAV2-7 | reverse complement strand
CCCAACTAACTGGGTTCCATTGGCCAAGTAATTTTATTGTCGAAGCATTCACATCAGAGTTCTGAGAAGCTCCAGGCCAGATTGGGGCACCAACAAGACGATGAATGTAACCCTTTGCATCGACATAATTTTCACTTAGGGAATTAAAAGGACTTCTGTCTAGTTTAAATGATGACTTACTCTTCGCATCCCAGTCTTTATAAATATTGGTTCCTTGGCCGCCATCTAACGTCCAGTAAAACTCACGGTTCTCAAAATAAGCAACATAGTCAGTTTGAATAGGTTGTGTTATATCATCATCCGGCTTTTTATACTCTGACATGGCATCTGTCGAGACAAAGCCTTTTACTTTATCTTTATGGTTGCCAAACTCGCGTAACTGGACCATGTCTACGCAGGGGTCTATAGCCTCTCCGTTTTTGTATTTGGTCATTTCAGCAGATAGGTCAAAATTAGTGCAATATTGACGTTTTTGGGCTGTTCCACCTTCTGCAGACGGATCACCTTCATTGTAAAGCTCTATCTGAGAAATCGATAATTCGCCCTTTTCATTGACCTTATAATTACCGCTGGCAAGTTTTTCGCCTTTAAAGTCAAAACTACCATCTTGGTTATAATCAAACTCCCAAGAGGTGTGTGTTTCTAAGGTATCGTCTGTCCAAGTTTTATCTTCATGATAAGCCTGTAGCTTGGATGACAAATCTTGCTGACCTGAACCGTCTAATAGCCATTGCTGGCCTTCATACCGCTCGATGGTTTTTCCATTTTCCTGTTTAGATAAGTAAATATACTCTTCATAACGTTCAATATATTTATCGGTATGATACGAATATTGATAAACATTCCATACAATAGGCTTTATCGTTTGCCACTCAGAATAGGCAGGATCACTCTTTAGTGTTTTCTTTATTTCAGTAGCACGTTTACGCCATTGCTTGCTTTTCTCTGCTTTTGTAAGTACGTCAGTTACAAATTGGTTTTGCATTTCCAGATATTTACCGAATAAGATTGTATCTGACACAGCAGACATTTTGTTCATTTCTTTTACTTCAGGAATCACCTGAGCAACAACGGCCTCAATATCCTGACCTTGCATTGCACCTTTCAATATAACTTTATCGGTTACCTGAGTTGTAAAAGGTGAGATATAAACAGATTGTCGATCTGACGAGAGAGCGAGAAGTGTCTGGTAGCTTGGTGTACTTGTGATTTCAGACGACTTTGCCGACTTTGTTTGTGCTGAGCTAGAGTCGATTTCAACAGTTACAACTGCACCAGATAGCTGGTTAAGATACGACTCTGGCACGTCGAATTCAAAATTACCGTTTGCATCTGTTTTGGTTGTGAAGTCACTTTCACAAGACTGCAGGATATTAAAGTCTAAGCAAACGGATGCGTTGCCAATATAATCAGAGTCAAATGCTGAGCCTGATACTTTAAACGTACTCACACCCGGTTGCGTCTTTGGTGACTGGCTGTCACCTCCACCACACCCTGTGAGTAATGCAGAAGCCACTGATAAAGCTAATATGGTTTTATTATTCATAATTATTCTTTGTTGATAGGCAAAAATATTCACCAAAAGAATGCCTTCAAGGTTTTATATCTTCAAATTGCATACCCTTAAAATATTGCTGCGATCACTTTATGTATGGGTTAAAAATAAATGAAACAGAGAAGTGTAATTTATAAAATAATTGCATGCAGTTTAAATTAATAGTGTAAACGACATAGTGTGATCGCATTCAATTTTTGTTGGCTGCACTGTTGTCTACAACAAAGTCCCGATATTACAGAGATGATGATCATCAGTGAACGGTATAGTTTTTATTGCGCATGTGGCTATTTTCCAAAATACATTAGAATAGTGATTTAAACTCCTAAATGACAATCAATAAGGTTTAATTTAGCCCAGTTGATGGCTTGCTGGCGGTTCTTTACGTTAAGCTTTTTAAAAATATTGTACAGATGAGATTTTATTGTTGTTTCGCTTATGAATAGCTGACGCGCGATCTCTCTGTTGGAAGTGCTTGTCGACAATGCACTCAAAATTTCTTTCTCCCTAGTGGTTAAAGGGATATCCGATTTATAGTCATGAACAATAATATCCTCACTCGCTTGATTTTCTCGATAGTACGCGATGAGTTGGGAAACAATATTGGGTGAAAACCAAGTACCTCCCGAGAGGATAACTTGAATTGCTCTGCAAATATCGTCAAAGCCAGTATCAGAGTTGATATAGCCACAAATGTTCGGCCAGCTGGTGATTTCACTAACCGTGACGTTTTCTCTGTTGTCCATTAAAGCCAGCAGGAGGTGCTTTGTTTTTAACTTATTTTGCAATAAAGCTTTGCTATCCGGGTTTAAGCTGGAGAGATCTATTATCACAAGTGTATTTGAATTGTAGTCAAGCTTAAGGGGCTTAGATGCGATATCTACAACGGTGACATTTACCCTTAACTTCGGTGGAACACAGTATCCAAGGGCGTGTGCATGGGTACTGTGGTTAGACAAAATGATGATTTCATTGACTCTTGCAGACATAGCTATTCCTTCCCTGGAAGCTGAAACAATCTATTATTCTTTTTGTTGATGTGCACTATTAAGAATAACCAGAGTAGGAGATTTTGCTAACAATTGTTGTCTTTATGCTTGGGTGTGGTGTTTTTATGTTTATAAATCAATGAGGTAAGCAGGATTGTTTTTTGAGGAAGGAGAAAGAGAGTCAAAGCCTTGATGTATACTGAACACCTGCTTGTCGTTATTGACAAACAGGTGCTCATAATTTCCAGAGATTGTCTTCAATTCAATATCTTGATGGCTTTCATCTTTCGTACGGGCTGGTTGAGAAGAGATTTGAAGAGCAGCTTTCTATAGCGTTGCATGATGATATTAAATGGTACTTCTTGTTCCATCTTAGCCGACGGGCGGTGAGGCCTTTTTGTGTACCTGAAGATGTCGACATAATCGAAGTAACCGGAATCTACAACAGCCACTGAGTCTTTAAATTCACTCTCTGTCTCGCTAGGAAATCCGGCAATTAGCTGACTTCTCAAGATAACCGATGAAGAACGGTTGCGGATTTCGCTGATGGCTTCCAGAAAGTCACTTGCTCGGTATTCACGCTTCATTAGCTCAAGGATACGTTCATTGCCAGATTGTATCGGAGATTCTATATAGACTATTTTATTGCTTTCCAATAGGTTACATAGCTCTTGGTGGGAAGGAATGAGCCATCTGGGATTTATGTTTCTAAGCCTAAGTTGAAAGTTGGCATCAAGTGATACAATTCTCTCGAGAAGGTGGAGCAGATCAGAATCATTATCTTTGCCATAGTCGCCGAGGTCGGTTCCCATTAGAGCAAAGTCCTGAAATCCTTGATCTAGGCCGCGTTGTAAATCGGATACTACGGTATCAATTGCTTTGCTTCTTACTTTCCCCCGACTGAGCTTAATTGAGCAGTAAGTGCATTTTCCTCGGCAACCTGTAGATACCTTAATACAATGGGTGTTGTCGCTATGAATCTTAATTTTAGATTCAATGAAAGACTTATATCCATTTACCACGTTGTAAAACGGAGAAAGGGCCGTGACTTTAAGCTTACCCAACAGACCGGTATTATTTTGAAAGTAATAATCTTTAATGACGCTTTCTTTTCTGGTTGTTAAAAAATCAGAAATGTCGGAGGACTGTTTTACAGGGGTGTTGACTGAAAGTTCTGTTACGTTTTTATTCATACGTAATAGCCCTTCTATCTCTTGGATGGGGACATGCTCTCCGATATCCTTACTTTGAATCTCAGGCTTCAGCTTGCTGATACAGCCGATTGCAAATACTCTGGCATCAGGCTTTTTATGTTCTTCAAGATATTTAATCAGATCACCGGATTCATTCTCCATATGTTGAGTGACCGAGCAACCCAACACCAAAAGGATATCTGCGTTTGATGTATCCTTAGTGACTTCGAAAGACTCACAGCTTTCACCAAAATAGCGCTTGAGCATCGCTGAGTCCATCTGGTTTTCGTAGCATCCATTTGCAATCAGGAATACTTTTTTGGTTTCCATATCGAGACAATTATCATGTGCTGATATGACTTCTTGCTGCTCTGGGACCCACTCATTCACTGGGATTAAATTTTCATTGCTTACTTTATTCATATCTTCCCTTTGCTCACTGATTAAGGGCATGCTGACAAAGCCCTTTACTGTGTATTTAT
>NZ_JAKRFQ010000433.1 GCF_022347985.1 Photobacterium sp. OFAV2-7 | reverse complement strand
TATCCGATCAACAAGGTAATCATTTATCTGGTGCCACACCGGAAACAGTTGAGCTCTACAATCAGGCTGTCATCACCTTCAATCTTTATCGAGGCGACCCTTTTGCACTGTTAGACAGTGCCACCGAACAGGCCCCCGGTTTCGGGATGGCTCATATTCTTAACGCGTACCTATACGCAATGGCAACCGAGCCCAGCGCTTTGGCAGTCGTTCAACGGAGCCTTGATAAAGCTAAAGCGCTCTCACTTACCAAAAGGGAATACTCCCATATTGCCACCCTAAACCAATTACTCAGCGGCAACTGGACCGCTGCGGCCATTGCCCTTGATCACCATAATGCCGCTTACCCGCAGGATCTTGTTGGCTTACAGGTTGGCCATTTGATCGACTTCTACCGGGCTAATGCCAGGAACCTGCGTGATCGTATGGCCCGGGTATTAAAGCACTGGTCTCCAGATATTCCTGGTTACTCTATCGTACTTGGCATGTATTCGTTTGGCCTGGAAGAATGTGGCCATTATGCCAAAGCAGAAGAGACTGGACGACAGGCTATTGCGCTAGAACCTCTTGATTGCTGGGCACACCATGCCGTTACCCACGTCATGGAGATGCAAGGGCGGGTCCAGGACGGTATTGGCTGGATGACGACCCGAGAGCCCTACTGGTCTGGCGATGATAACTTTTTCAAGGTTCACAATTGGTGGCATCTGGCGCTTTATCATCTGGATCTGGGCCAGCCCGAAGCCGCACTTGCGCTCTATGACGGACCGGTTCGCAAAGATCGCAGTAGTGTTGCCCTGGATATGGTTGACGCCTCGGCACTGCTATGGCGACTGGAATTGTCAGGCTGCGAGGTGGCAGACCGTTGGCAAGAACTGGCAACAATGTGGGATAAACACGCCGATGGCAAACTCTACCCCTTTAATGACTGGCATGCTGTGATGGCCTATTTGGGCGCAGGTCGCAATGAAGAAGTCAAGCGGCTCCAGGCAACCTTCCGACAAGAAAACACTCCACAAAACGAGGTGGAACTATGGGCACGTCAAATCGGATTGCCGTTAATTGAGGGATTCAAGGCATTCTGGCATGGCGACTATAAATCTGCGGCAGATCACCTCTACAAAGCCCGTTATATTGCCAATAGCTTCGGAGGTAGCCATGCCCAGCGGGATATCATCGACTGGACGCTGACCGAGGCCGCTCTGCGAGGCGGCCTGACGGATCTGGCTGAAGCCCTCGCTAACGAGCGTTTGGCACTAAAACCTCACAGCGTTATGAATCTAAGCTTTCTTTCCAGGGCTTCATCTGCTCGGGAAAACTAGCGCACATTGGTTCAGTCACAGTCCAAGAAACCTCTAGGAAACGAACAATGCCGCCCACTACTGGGCGGCATTGGATATGATTCTTTTAATGTAGATGCTCAGTCGATTACCAAATCTTGGTTTGAATCAAAACACTACCTATCACTCAGCTTAGTCAAACAACCAAGCAGCTCTTCTTCCTGAAGCTTGAGTAAACTCTGGGCAATCCGAGATCGTACCTCCTCAGCATTATTGATTATCTCCAACATATGCTGGTCCCGTTTTTCTAGCAGTTCGATAGCCTGGCTTCTCAACATCTCTCCTCCGACAAATGCATCAAGCAAAGGCCTGATTTCTTTGAGAGAGAGTCCAAGCAGCTTTGCTTTTTTAATGAGCCTCAGCCGTTCAACGGTTTCCTCTGAAAACTGCCTGTAGACTCTTGAGCCAGCCTGTTCCTCGCTGGAAGAGATCAAACCTATGGCTTCATAATGTCTCACCAGTTCTTTCGAAACATCTGCCCTTTTACATAGCTCACTTACCCGCATTGATTAAAAAGACCTTGACTGTGTTGTATACCACACAGTTTATCCTGCCTATCCTATAACTTCACTTATTACCAAGGGGATTCTCGTGACAAAATGTTGGTCTACGTCAGATATTTCTAAGCTCAGCGATAAACTCGCTATTGTTACAGGTGGGAACACAGGATTAGGGTTTCAGAGCGCTTTAGAGCTAGCAAGAGCAGGTTGCCACGTCATTATCACTGGTCGAGATGAAAGAAAAGGGCAAGATGCCGTAAGGAAGCTGATAGAGCAGGTACCTGATGCACAATTAGAGTTTGCTATATTGGACCTAACAAACCCGGATTCAATCGACCAATTTGCCTGTGATTATATCAATCAATATCACCGTCTTGATATTCTGTTGAATAACGCGGGCGTGGTTAATCTTGAACAATTACAGCGAACTCCCGCTGGTTATGAAATGCACTTCGCGACAAATCACTTAGGCCATTTTTCCTTAACTGGCCGACTACTCCCTGCCATAAAAAATACCCCCAAAGCCCGAGTAGTTACTGTCAGTAGCGGTGGTCATAAGTTTGGTGAAATTAACGTTGAAGATATTCATTGGCAAACACGCCAGTACAACAGAGTAAAAGCTTACGGCGATAGTAAATTAGCTAATCTTCTATTTTCCCAGCAGCTTCAAAGATACTTCTCGAAATATAGTATTGATGCTTTCTCACTATCTGCTCATCCAGGACTAACTGGCACCGAGAGACAACAAAGTATAGGAGTGGGAGGAATTGTCTCGAAGTATTTAGCATCCTCTGTTGAAACGGGCGTGTTGCCTCAGCTTCGAGCATGCTGTGATGACGAATGTCGCGGAGGTGACTATTTAGGACCGCGATTTGGCATCCGAGGTGCGCCAGTAAAAGCCAATCCAGATCCAAGAGTCAGCTCAATCGAACTGGCCGAAAAGTTATGGGAGCTTTCTTCTGATTTAACGGGAATACAGTACAACTTTGATTAGATCTGGTTTATAGCCAAACTACCTCAAGGCGCATCTATAACACCAGTATGCCTTGCCCAAAATAGCTTTAAGCGAAACAACGATCGAATATAAATGTTTCGCGTATCAATGAATAACTGACAGTCTGAGGATAACAATGCCGCCCGACACTGGACGGCATTTGATAGTTCTCACCTGACGATAGATGTTCGCTCGATTACCAGATCTTAGAGACTTTAATCGTCACCGTATCACCGTTTTCAGACTGATCGGCCACCTGGAACATTTACATTTTTGGCCAAATATCAATGGGGCAACTTTTCGATGCACTCGACATTTTTCTTAAGGCTACAGACAAAGTCATTAACCTCATCGCGGGTAGACAAATAGATTTTATTACCCGTAAACCCTTCGAACATGTGACTATGATATTGATGTGAACTCTTAGATGTTCGCAAACCGTATTCCGACGCCCACTTTAGTAACTCCTGGAAATTCTTTTCAGCTAATTCGCTATCCAGCTGTTTTGAACTCTCCGAGCCTCTCAATAACAGCGATTGCTCGCACACAGACCATTCAATATCCAAAAAGATTAGTGTATCGGCTACAGGGACTAATTGTTCGGCTAATGCGCCAAATACGCCTTCGACAACCCAGTTCGATTGCGTGGAAATCTTACCTAGCTCAAGGTCTATCGACGCTTGGGAACGTTTTTGGTTATACCCTCCCGGCTCCCAGACAACGCTATCGAGATTTACTTCTTTGATTTGCAATAATGAAGACAAACGGGACGATAACCAACTCTTCCCCGAACCAGAATTACCAATAATTAATACTCTTTTCATGCTTATTCGCTATCCACGATTCACTCTGCCAAACAGGCGGCTCAATTGCCGTCTGCTTAATTCTATTATTGGGATTACCAGCTTTGGCTTTTCAAGTTCAGTTTTTGTTCCAGAAAATCAAGAAAGACCTTTAGCTTGGCCGGCATAAATGCCTTTTGCGGGTAAACGGCATAAATACCGTGCTCAGGCAGATGGTACTGTTCCAAAATCGGTACCAGCTCACCGCTGGCTAATTCAGATTCAACCAGAAAAAGCGGCATTTGGCCGATCCCCACACCATCAAGCATCAACTGCTTGAGTACCTCGCTGTTGTTTACCTGAATATTGCCCTCAGGCTTGATGCGTTCTATGCCATTTGGACCATCAAAGACCCACTCGATGCCAGCCCTGAAGTAGGAGTAATATAAACAGTTATGCTGTTTGAGCTCGGCCAGGGTTTCGGGCGTACCATTTATTTCCAGGTATCCCGGTGACACACAGACCACACTGCGGCACGGCGACAGCTTACGGGCTATCAGGTTCGAATCCGACAAGGCCCCAATCCGCAGCACCATGTCCAATCCTTC
>NZ_JAKRFQ010000432.1 GCF_022347985.1 Photobacterium sp. OFAV2-7 | reverse complement strand
GTAGGTGTAAATTAACCATATTAAGACAAGGGGGATAAAACAGTACCCTACCATCCACCTGTTTATCTGAAGGTAATAACAATGAAAAAGCACCTCTGGAACGGTTTTATTGAAACAGTTAAGAAAGAAGTGGTTCCTGCATTAGGCTGTACTGAACCGGTTTCAGTTGCGTTGGCCGCTGCGATTGCCGCTCGTCACCTTAAGGGAAAGCCAACCCAGGTTGAAGCATATGTCTCTCCCAACCTAATGAAGAATGGCATGGGCGTTGGTGTACCTGGAACCGGAATGGTTGGTCTGCCGATAGCGGCAGCTGTGGGCGCATTGGCGGGTGAACCTGATGCAGGGCTGGAAGTATTAAAAAATATCACCAAGGGTGATGTCGAGGCAGCCAAACTGATGCTGGAACAGCAGGTTAGTGTGGGTGTCGCCCAAGTGTCTAATATCTTGTTTGCCAAAGTGACAGTTAGTGATGGTACCGATCAGGCGACTGTGATTATTGCTGACGGTCACACTAACGTTGTTTCGATTGATGTTAACGGTGATGCGGTCTTTATTATTGACCCGCAGCCGGCTACAACGGCTGATACTCAGCCAGAGAACATTTTTGCCCAGGCGAATGCACACGATATCTATGAGTTTGCACTCAATGTTTCCGTTGAAGATATCCAGTTTATTACTGAATCACTGGAGCTTAATGATGCCCTGTCCAAAGAAGGGTTGACCGGCAATTATGGCTTGCAGATAGGTGCAACGTTCCAGCGAAATGTTGAGCGAGGGCTGCTTTCTGGCGGGCTGCTGACGAATGTACTCTGCCGCACTTCCGCCGCTTCAGATGCCCGGATGGATGGTGCGATGAAACCAGCGATGAGCAATTCTGGTTCTGGCAACCAGGGTATTGCTGCAACGATGCCGGTAGCTGTTGTTGCCGAGCATGTGAACGCTGATCAGGAAACCATGGCCCGAGCATTGATGATGTCTCATTTGATGGCGATTTATATCAAGAGCTATCAGAATAAACTGTCTGCGCTTTGTGGTGCGACAACGGCTTCTATGGGAGCTGTTGCGGGAATGACCTGGTTGCTTGGCGGACGTTTTGAGCAAATCAGTGCAGCGATTAACAGCATGATTGGCGATATTACCGGGATCATTTGTGATGGAGCCAAAACAAGCTGTGCGATGAAAGTCTCATCATCGGCCAGTGCTGCTGTAAAGGCTGCGTTAATGGCACTGGATGGTATCCGGGTAACGGGTAATGAAGGTATCGTCGCTGATGATGTTGATGCGTCTATCCGCAATATGTCGGCACTTGCCAATGGTGCGATGACTCAGACTGATGTCCAGATCCTGGATATCATGGTGCATAAGTAAGCCATTGTTTCTTGATTACAAGCTATTTTGGTTCAAAGAGCGCCTCTAGGCGCTCTTTGTGTTTTTACTCGTCAGCAGTTAATGACCGAGAATTGTGCGTCTGGTGAAAGGGCAGACATCCGCTTAATACAATCCATACGAATCTTCGTATACTGATATTCAGTTTTGAAAACTAGCCATTCAGATTTGTCTGGGTGAGTTTCCGTGGTTATACACTTTCCTTCGACTGAACTCTCGTCACGTAAATCAAGCTTTACCTGATAGTGGTAAACACAAGCCATTTCGAAATAGTCGTGAAGGGTACAGTCGATAGGTTGATAACGATGGGTCATCGTGGATCCTCCTAGCGACGTGTTCATACTATACCCAAGCTACAAGAAGGTGCAGGTTTACGCTAAGCCGTGCACATTGAACGTAGTTTGATAAAGAATAGTCAACATTAACACTGTTGTCTTAGTATTGATTAACGCCGCAGTATAGGTATGTTGAAGGAGAGGCCGCCAGGCGGCCCTGAATATAGCGCATCGTTATTGTTAACTTGCTAACACCTCTGGCTGGAGGTAATGCTGCCAGGCTTCCTGGTAAAGATTACTCGAGACAGTTCGCAGCTGAGCGATTTGTGCCAGTTCGAATTCAGAAAGAGGGCGTTTCTGCTGTAATCCTACTCGTTCTATTTCCTGGATCTGTTCATAGATTTCATGCTCGGCACCGTTTTTTACCGTCGATATCGCATCGAGGTGTAGCTGAACTTCGGCGATAATCTGGCTTTCAGGTAACTGAACCAGCAATTTAAGGTCGCGATAACCTGAATCTGTCGGCGATTTAAAGCGGTTCTTGACCGCAACAACAGTCACTTCCTTGTTAAGCAGTTCAAAGGCCTGAACCAGACTAGGGATATCTTCTGCAACCAGTGAACCTCGGGCCAGGTCGGTGATCTGGTTTGTATTTCCCTGAAGTTCAGTATCAACTTTGGTTTTGGCACGATGCTGGGACTTAACACCCGGTAAAATAGCCTGCGTGCTGGTAACAAGGCTTATCTCACGAATAACGGTATCAAGTTCTTGTTGGGCATGAGCCGCAGCAAGGTATAGTTGGTCGAAATCTGAGTAAGGTTGAGCGATTCCCTCATTTTTCCAGCTATCAATGCTGTAGAGGCCACTTAGGCTGCGCTGGAATGATTTCTTACTGGCTTCTGAGCGATTGGAAGGCAGCTCATGGTCAGATTCAGAATAGCTTGTCATCGGTGCAGCCATTGCCGGGCCACGACCAAGAACAAATAGAAGAATAAAGCAGGTACGAAGTACAGATTTCATATCCATCAAGCAACTCCTGGTATGCTGAGTACTGCCTTTCGGCTTCAGCGATATACGTTAAACGGTGACCTTCAAACCGAAGGTTTGGTAAAAGTGACGTATCAGGCTGTTAAGAGCTTCTCTTTGTTGGACTGTAGAATAACAAAGTAATCTGAACGGAAGATGAATTTGCTGAAGGGGGAAGCTGTAGATATTTCAGCCCGCCAGAAATGCTGTTCGGGCTGAAGATTGAGGTTTAATTAGCTGGCAATGGCCTCTGGTTGTAGGTATTGATGCCATGCAGTCTGGTACATCGCCCGGGACTGCTGTCGCAGTGATACGAGCTTAGCTAATTCGATATCGTTTAGGTCTCGCAGCTCTGTAGTGGCCTTGCGCTCGATGGTTTGAATTTGTTCATATATCTCGTGCTCGGCACCATTTTTGATTACAGAAATTTCCTCTAGGTGAAGTTGAATTTCAGCAATGTGCTGGGTTTTAGGTAGACGCACTAGTAACTTCAGATCGCGGTAGCCTGACGGCGCGGGAGTCTTGAAGCGGTTCTTGACCTCGACGATGGTGACTTCCTTGTTCAAAAGTTCAAATGACTGAACAAGGCTACCAATGTTGTTGGTAACCAGTGAGCCTCGTGCTAAATCGGTCAGTAGTTCAGTTTGGCCTTCTAGTTCCGTTGCGATTTTTTGTTGCGCCCTTGCTTCTGATTTCAGGCCGGGTAATACCGGTTGGGCGGCTGTGAGTAGGCTGACTTGGCTGAGCACTTCTTCAAGTTCGCTTTGGGCATTGGCGGCTTGTTGATAGAGAGCATCGAAGTCAGAGTGAGGCTGAATCAGGGTTGGAGAACGGAAACTTGGGATAGAGTAAAGGCCACTAAGAGAGCGTTGGAATGTTTCTTTGGAACCTTGTACAGGGGAGGGGTTTTCAATATCAGCATTGTTATATTCGGGTAATGTGGCTGAAGCAACCGGGCTTCGGCCAAGAACAAACATCAGAACAAAACATGTTCTCAATAAAGATTTTGCAACCATTAAAACTCCTTGTATCACCACTAAACGAAAGTGGTAACGGATAGTCTTTTTATCCGCTCAGTTAAGATATCTGTCCGGAGACCTGGTTTTCAAGGACGCTCGCCGCAAAATTAAGGCTTCGCTTTTTCAGGTTGTGATTGGCTTCCCAAACTGAGCAAAATCCGTTTTTGAGCTTGGATGAAATCTAATCGATTTGTAACAAAAGGTGGCGAAGTTGGTTGATAGGACATCAGGAGTGGTAGACTGACTGCGTTTAGATTATTGAGTGAGTGTTGATTGTGCAGCAAGAACTATTAGTGACATTTGCCATTGTATGGCTGGGGTTGTCTGTTGGCAGCTATATGTTGTTTCAACGAGGATCAGATGTCGAGCGCAAGCGAAGATTGTGGCCTGCGTATACCATCTTTAGCAATGTCGTTATAGGGGCGGTGATCGTGTATGTACAGCCGCCTATGCCGATGATGCTGGGACTGTTGGCCTTTATGGTACCGTTAACCTGGCTAACTATCCGCGCAACTAAGTTTTGC
>NZ_JAKRFQ010000431.1 GCF_022347985.1 Photobacterium sp. OFAV2-7 | reverse complement strand
CAGTCTAAAAATCTTATTGAAAAATGAAAACAACCATCATCAAGTTATTTTTACGAAATAAAATATTGATAGGGCAACCAGTTAAAAAAGTAATCTTAATATAGTCAAAGTAAAAACAAGACATATAACAAACAAAAAAATTTATTAGCCATACAAATCATCAGTTTTTAAATAATCAGCCTTTCAGTGAGACATTAGGCACACAAATTAAATAGCAGATAGTGATTGTTAAATATCATAATTGTTGAGTCGAAGCGAAAAGAGCAGCATGACTAAAAATAATTCAAAAAGTTCAATTTGCCGGCTGTAAGGAATTGCCGCCGTAACGTAAAACATCAAGGAGTCACCATGCTACTCAAGAAAACCCTAACTGCTGCGGCTGTCATCGCCGGGCTAACATCAGGTATGGCAATTGCCGATGAGCCAGCGAGCAAGGAAGATCAAGGCGTACGTTTCACTGTACCTGTCGGTCCTTTTTATGATCCCATTTTTGACCTTGCCGGCTCGGTGATCCCAACGTTAACGTATGAAACAACACCTGGTGCAAAAACCTCCAAAACCAGCTTCTACGGAATTTATGGTACTAACGGCAACTGGGTAACCAAAGTCGCCTCAGATACGTACTTTGGCAGCAATAGCGATTGGTATCTATTTGCTGATGCTACATATACTTACGCCAAGCTGGATGTCGAAAACTTCATGCGCTTCTTCGGCATTCCGGGAATTTCCGATGCCCCCGTCGTCGAAGTCGAACAAAATACAATTCGCCTCGAAGGCGCACTGAGCTACCAGTTCGCCAAAGACTTATATATCGGTCCGTCGGCTATCTATATTTCAACCGAATTCGAACGTGACAGCAGCCACCCTTTCAGCACCGTCAATATGATCACGGATAAAGAAACTACAGGCTATGGCATTGCTCTTACCTACGACAAACGTAACAACACGCTAACGCCAACAAACGGTTTCTATGTCGACATCGATGCAAAAATGATTGAGGAAGAAAACGAAGGGGGTGCTGCAATCCCAGCGATTCCTGGCCTGCTGCCAGGCGGCTTTACGCTGAACGGGACCAACGAGTACGACAACGTCCAGCTGGATCTGCGCTATTACCAGCCATTCAGTGATGCCACTACCCTGGCGTGGCGTGCCAAGGCCGACTGGAACTCAGACGATGCCACCGAGACAACGACCAACATTTCTAACGTAGCTCATGGCTTTACCATGGAAGTGGGCGGCCGCAGTGCTATTGGTACCGATTTCCAGCTCCGCCACTGGGTATCTGACAAAGTCGGTGTGGTCGGCATGGTGAGTGTTGCCCAGCCTATCGACAACACCTCCGGCGAAGATGATGTGCACTATGCCGGCGGCCTGGGTGTGCGTTACATGCTGGTACCGGAAGACAAGCTAAGCATGCGCCTGGATGTGACCTACAACGACCAGGAAGATGATAACGTGCTGGTGTTCTTCAACGTTGGCGAGACATTCTAAGCATCCTTTTACAAAGATACATTGAGAAAAGGGGGGCGACCAAAAGGTTGCCCTTTCCTACCCCCCTTCCCTGTAATACTCAAAACTCGATACGCATTGGCGTAACGAAGTTCTCAAGCTAGCTCATAGGATGAAAATAAAGGAATAAGACTAAAGTCTAACAGGCAACGATAAAGAGTGAGATAGTTGATAAAAACAATAATCAATGTTGTCAGTTTCTTGTTTATATTTTCAAAAACACCTAACAAAAATTTATAAGGTAACCAGTTTAGACCAAACATATTTAATAATAAAATCATTGGTAAATTAAAATAAATTGATTGCAATAACTGTGATGCCAACAAGTTAAACCAAGTGCATATAAATTAATATGCAACAGATTGAAAAAAGAT
Source organism: Photobacterium sp. OFAV2-7 (assembly GCF_022347985.1). GTDB lineage: Bacteria > Pseudomonadota > Gammaproteobacteria > Enterobacterales > Vibrionaceae > Photobacterium. The sequence goes on along the minus strand of NZ_JAKRFQ010000431.1, from coordinate 2,348 downwards.
TCACTCCCCAGAAAATAACTAACAACATAATACTGATTTATAATGACTTATTCCCATGCAGCGTTGTGTTTGCTCAATTTCCCTTCTACTTATCATAATAAAAACACAATTTTCAATCGTAATGATTTATCGATAAGCGCACTTCTAACCGCCTGGATAAATATTCACAGTAATGACTTACTAAATCTATGGGTTAATTGCTCTAATCATGTGCTAGGTTATATTTACGACGTGAGAAAGTTATATTTAAAAACAGAAGAATGACTAATGGAGTAACCTATGAGATGGAGTTTAAGTCATAAATTGCTGGCAGGCTTTACTGTAATATTACTACTACTGATATTTAATACGCTAATCATAAATTGGTCAGTATCTAAATCCCAGCAACGAGTTGACAGCCTAGTGCAGTTAAGGATGCCAACAGTGATCAGTGGCAAAGATCTGATGAACGGCATCAACTCCTCTCTGGCCGCCCTTCGGGGTTATATGATCCTGGGTGCCGATCCTGCCAAAGCTGAACAAATGAAAAAAAACAGAGTTCAGGCATGGCAGCTTATTGATGCGGCGATGGCGGAATACGAGACAGTTTCCAGCCACTGGACCGATCCTGCGAATGTCGAACGGTTTAACAGGCTGAAAACATTAATCGCCGAGTTTCGCCAGGCACAGCAGCAGATAGAAGCCATATCGAACACCGATGAGAACATACGCTCTTACAATATCTTGCTTACCGAAGCTGCACCTTTGGCCGAACAGATGCTCGCGGCCCTAAACGCCATTATTGACCGGGAAGAGGCACTGGCGGCCACCCCTGCGCGCAAGCAACTGTTAAAGTACCTGGCCGATACGCGCGGTAGCTTCGCCATTGGTCTGGCCAACATTCGCGCCTACCTACTCTCCGGAGACGACAAGTTCGAACAAAAATTCCAGTCAAGCTGGACGCTAAACAGCCAGCGTGTTGCCCAGTTAAATGACCTGCAATACCTTTTTAGCCGCGAGCAAGCCAGCCAGTGGCAGCAATTTAGCCAGCATCGAAGCCAGTTTGAAGCGCTACCACAGCGCATGTTCAGTGCGCGCAAGGCCGATAACTGGAACACCGCTAATCATTGGTTAGCCACACGCGCAGCCCCGAAAGCCGCCGAGATCAAAGCCGTTCAGGCTGCTATGACGGCCTCCCAACAGCAATTGATGCAAGAAGACCAGATGTTGCTGGAAGAGAGCCTGACTAATGCCCAGACAGTTGCCGTGGTCAGCTGCATTATCTCGGTTATTTTGGGCATCGTCATTTCCCTCACCCTGGCCCGCAATATTCGTCGCAGGCTCGATTCCATCCTGGTCCGCGCCAATGCGATTGCCGACGGTGACATCAGCGCAACAACACTGGCCGTCCGGGGACATGATGAGCTGGCCAAACTGACCCAGGCAATTAACGGCATGTCAGGCTCACTTCGGCAGGTCGTTAACAACACCTCAGAGACTATCGAGCATGTCGCCGGAGGCGTCAGTGATATCCATAGCCTGAACGGAAAGATGAAGAAGAATGTTCAGAGCCAGAGTGAACAGATCGATGCCGTTGTTACCGCTGTTGAGGAACTCTCTGCCTCTGCGTCCGATGTGGCCCGTAATATCCAGGAATCTTCTGCCAGCACAAACCGGGCACTCACCGAGGCTCAAGCGGGTGGCGAGACGGTTGAGCAGCTGCAAAGCAGTATGCAAAGGGTAGACAAAGCCTTCATGGAAGGAACGGATGCCGTCAACACCCTTGGTCGTCGAGGCGATGAGGTGCAAAACATTATTCAGGTGATCAAGGGAATTGCCGAGCAAACCAACCTGCTGGCCTTAAATGCCGCAATTGAAGCCGCACGCGCTGGCGATCAGGGACGTGGCTTCTCCGTCGTCGCAGATGAAGTTCGCCAACTGGCGCAACGAACCGCAGAGGCCACCGAAGAAGTTACCCAGTCAGTCCTGGCAATAAAAGACAGTACTCAACAAGCTGTTATGGTGATGGCCGACGGCCAGAAACAGGTCACAACCAACAGAACGCTGACTGAAGAGACCGCTGCGGCACTGAACAAGATCATAGACAGTGCCGTTGTGCTGAACCGTAATGTACAGACCATTGCGGCTACGGCGGAACAACAGTCGCAAGTCAGTAATGAAATAGCCGGAAATATAAGCGAAATCGCGGGCGTGGCCCAGAACACTCAGGACGGCATGATCGAAGTGGTCAGTACCGCCGACCAGGTACTCAAACAAGCACAGGACAAAGCCAGAGAGCTAAGGAAGATGCTGGCGTAAGAATACAGCTGCCCCATCATATTGGCGGTGAGCATGAAAAAGGGCTCACC
>NZ_JAKRFQ010000430.1 GCF_022347985.1 Photobacterium sp. OFAV2-7 | reverse complement strand
TGGTGATGAGGTGTTAGCCAAGGCCGCGAAAGTCATGGTAGACAATGTAAGGAGTAATGATTATTGCGTTCGGTTCGGAGGGGAAGAGTTTGTGATTGTGGGTTTTTTCGAGAATGAAGATGCCGCCTTCAACTGTGCTGAACGTGTAAGGCGGAAAACATCACGATTAAAATTTAAGCACAATCACGTTGCGTTTGGTATCACGATAAGTGCGGGGGTTGCAATTAATGATGACGATGAATCCTTTCAGGAGGCTTTGACTCGTGCAGATGAAAAGCTGTATCAAGCAAAGAACTCAGGCCGGAATACCGTTGCTGTTTAGGAGTGCTCCGTTTAAGCATTTTCCAGCGCAACACAATACAACCCTAAAGGGCCTTCTATCATGCTAATTTCCAGAGTTGTCTGGCCGCTATTGCACTGTAACGCAAGCGCATAACCATGAAGGTAATCGACAAGAAGTTCCAATGCATTCTTTGATGAATCGGCGTTCAGGTTTAAAGGCTTAACAACCACACTAAATCGCTCGATAAACACCTCCGCAGGGCTATGTGAGTCCATGCCTAGCAAGATTTCCAATAAGCCGGGATAGCGGCTTAATAGTGTTAAGTAGCTCGTGCACAGTTTATTGAGTTCTGATTTCCAGTTATCACTCATCTTCGGCTCATAAATATCTTCGATTAATGAAGTGGTGATCGCTTCCAAGAGTGCATTCTTGTTGCTGAAATAATGGTAAATCGCCATGGCATCAACACTTAGGCTTGCTGCGAGCTTACGAATACTGGGGATCTTCCCATCTTCCTGCATCAAACTCTTAGCCATATCCATAATGGCTTCTTTACTCAGCTGACTGCCTGAGCCCTTGGGGCGGCCTCGTTTTTTCTCCTTGACAGGCATTTTATTTCCTCGTTAGACTAATAATAATTCTACAGTGTAGAAATAATTGTAACTCAAACTGAGCTTAAAGCCAAGAAAGGGCTATGGTGAGTTCGGTATACTCAGAAAGAGCGTAAATATGAAATGTTCAGTATATATCGCAACCAGTGTTGATGGTTTTATTGCTAAAAAAGATGGCAGTGTTGATTGGTTACATACGGCTGGCAAGCCTGACGTCGAGGTCGATACCGGCTGGGATGACTATTTGGCTTCTGTCGACTGTCTGATTATGGGGCGCTCTACCATGGAAGTGATTTCAGCGATGAACCTGACGGCCGAGCAGTGGCCGTATGGTGATATTCGGATCATTGTGCTGAGCAATACGCTGAAAGAAGCGCCAGACAATATGAAGGGGAGAGTAGAGATGTACTCTGGTGATATTGATACTTTGGTAACACGCCTCGAGAACGAAGGCCATCAGCATGCCTATATCGATGGTGGTGCCACTATTCAGACCTTTCTAAACCTTGAGTTAATTAATGAAATGATCATTACCCGTGCACCAGTGTTATTGGGTGAAGGGATCCCGCTGTTTGGCAAAACGTCAAAAGAGATCAGACTGGAACAAGCGAAGGCGACTGCATTTGCCAACGATTTTGTTCAAGTGACGTATATGGTTAACTATCAATGAACCAATGCTCCATTAATATAGTTCTTTATTAGCTAATAATGCGGTATTAACAGAACGCTTCCGTTTCTGAATCTTTTATTGGGTATAGAAGATTTCAAGGTATATGGATGTGTTATGGGAAGAAGTAATATATTTTATTGGGGCAGATAAGTCGTGCAAAGAGTGGGTATAAGTGAAAGCCCCGTGAATCGGGGCTTTACGATTAGATCAGAAAATCATCTAGTGATTTTCCTTCACTTTCAATAGCTTCCTTCAGAGGTGAAGGCATACGACCTTGGCCTGTCCAGGTGCGCTCTTCACCATCAACGGTGAATTTATACTTAGCAGGACGAGGCGCACGCTTTGCTTTTTTAGGTGCGTCGGCCAGTGTCGCTAGCAACTCTTCTGGATCGATGCCGTCTGCGATCAACATATCGCGGTATGCTTTTAATTTTTCTTCTTTTTCTTTATCGGCCTGGCGAGATTCTGCTTCAGCTTCTTCACGCTCAGTAACCACAGTTTGTAGTTTCTCAAGGGCTTCTTTAAGTTGCTCTAGCGTGAATTCGTCTCGTGCAGCGGCGCGTAGAGAACGCAGGTTTAGTAGTGTCTTAAAAATATCACTCATGATTTTAATGTTGATAGTCAATAAAACGTGTACTTTACACTAATTCAAGTCATTGGACTATTAATCGCAAAAATACTTGTATTGTTGTTGGGTGTTTATGCTGTAGCATTAATCAACCCTTATAAGATAAGGTTATCTAGTTCAAGCTTAATTGTTCTTATCGTTTTTTTAAGCTCCGATGATAGGTAATACCCAACAGCAAGCGAGATAGAGTATGTCATTATATAGCTTGGGTTTACGTCCTGATTTAGCTCATTTAAAAACAAAGCTAATATAGCGCCACAAACAACAGTCAGTATCCAATAGTTGGCGCGAGCATGTGTTAGGCTATCTCTTAATTTTTCTACAGTCATAGCGGTACCCCATGTTTTTCGAATCATTGTTTCTCTTTGATTGAATTAGTATGGAGTGTTCATGCCAATAGATATAATCGTTTAGACTTATCAATTTGATAGGTTGAACCTATTGGCGAATAAACAGCAAGTTAGCACCAGAAAAGGCTAAAAATAATGAGCAACCCTTGTTAAAACGCTTTGCCATTTTGGGTTTCGAAAACCAATGTCTTAGGTATAAGCCAAAGATCGCGTAGATTGATATTGCCAGCATTTCTAATAGGAGAAATGTACCACCCAACACAAAAAACTGCGCGTCTACGTTAGCTTTAACGTCTACAAACTGGGGCAAAAAGGCTGTGAAAATTAGGATAGCTTTTGGGTTGCCTGCCGCCAGTGCAAATTCTTGCCTTGCTAACCCAGGAAGACTTTTGTTTCGCTTGATATCTGCTACAGGGCTAGCTTCTGAGCGCCAGAGATTAAAGGCTATCCAGAGCAAGTAAATTGCACCTGTCAGTTTAATAAGAAAGAACAGTGTCTCCGATGTATATAATACGACTGCTAGCCCAGAAGCTGCGAGAGCAATCATTCCTGAAAATGCAGTGATTCGGCCTAGTCCAGCTATAAAAGCGGATTTAAATCCATAGCATCTTGCATTATTCATAGATAAAAGGTTATTAGGCCCTGGTGTCATGTTGAGTGCAAAACACGCAGGTATAAAGAGCAGCAACTTCCAAATTTCCATAATGTCTCACTTGCCAAACTAAAATTTTTTATACAGCAGCTTACCATACCAAGATCAAACAGGGATAACTTCAGTAATACCATTGTCCAACAGATCTAAAGCACCTTCGTATCCATGAACAGGTTTCCTGTTCAGTTTTTCTTGAGCCAGAGATGAGTTATGAACATCCTCAACTATGTCTGGTAGTTTCCAGCCTATATCACGCCATCATGTTTTGGATTAACTCGGCCAACCGTTTTATTGCTCTTTCCTCTGAGCCTGAGCACTCAAATGATGAATTTAATCGAAAACAGTTATTAAACTGATTACTCACGGAGAACATTTTTCCTGGGGCAATACTGATGTTCTCTTTTAAGGCATGTTGGTACAGCTCTGTTGCATCGAGATGTTCCGGTAACTCAACCCATAAAAAATAGCCACCTTCGGAGTAATTTACGTTTACATCTGAAGGAAAGTAAGAACTTAGCATCTGCCAAGTTGCAAATTTGCGCTGTTCAAGCTTCCTTCGCAATTGACGTAAATGGCTTTCGTAATTGCGAGTAGACAGATATTTCGCAAGAGCCAGCTGAATAGGTGCACTGGCAGATAATGTGCTCATCAATTGGAGTTTTTGGATAGGCAGTGCCATTTTTCCTGCTGCTACCCAGCCAATCCGAAAACCCGCCACCAGAGTTTTAGAAAAAGATGAGCAATGCATCGTCAGGCCTTGCTGATCAAACGCCTTTGCTGGTAATGGTTTGTCAGCCCCATAATACAGTTCACTATATACATCATCTTCAATCAGGTAGACATTGTATTCTGTCAGCAGCTCAATTAACCGCTTCTTCTTCTCATTCGACAAAGTACAGCCCAAAGGGTTTTGATGATTTGTCATCAACCAACAAGCTTTTACAGGGTGGGACTGCAACGCCTTTTCAAGTGCATCAAGATCAATTCCATCTCTCGAGTGAGTGCGGATGGATAGGGCGCGCAAATTAAGCCTTTGCAGAGAT
>NZ_JAKRFQ010000429.1 GCF_022347985.1 Photobacterium sp. OFAV2-7 | reverse complement strand
GATGTCAGTATGCCGGATATGAGTGGCACCGAGGTGGCGGAGCAAATTCGAATTAAACATCCCGATTGGGTGCCTATCATCTTTTTGAGCGGTCATGACGAACCTGAAATGATTGCTAAAGCCATTGATATGGGCGGGGATGATTATTTGGTCAAGCCAGTTAACAAAATGGTTTTGGTCTCTAAGTTAAAGGCCATGCAGCGTATTGCGCATATGAGACACCAGTTGAAAGAAGCGTCGGAGCAACTTGAACTAGCCAATGAGCGCCTTTCACAACAAGTTAATGAAGACGGCTTAACCAAGTTGGCCAACCGACGTTATCTTGATCAGAAGTTGGCCGAGTTTATTTCGTGGCATGGACGCAATAATTTATCGCTGACTATCATCATGGTGGATGTGGATCACTTCAAACCGTTTAATGACCATTATGGGCACCTTGAAGGTGACCGCTGTCTGCAGGCAGTTGCAGGCGAGCTCAAGCAGACCTTTAGCCGGGCTGGAGAACTTGCCGCTCGTTACGGTGGCGAAGAGTTTGTTGTCTTGATTAGTCATTGTGACAAAACCAAAGCCGTGAGGGAGTGTGAAAGGTTGAAGGCCTGCATTCAGCGATTAGAGATCCCTCACTCGAAATCGACGACGTCGGATGTGGTAACCGTAAGTCAGGGTATGGTTTCGTGGATCCCTACGGGTCTTGAAACGCCAGAGAATATGTATGAAATCGTTGACAAGGTACTATATAAAGCCAAGGAGCAGGGGCGTAACCGCTATGTCGCTGCAGAATTTACCTGATTGAGTTCACCTCCTTCCTGTACCGACTTAGCTGCTCTTTCAAGGTCTGAAATTGGATTAGGAAGGCAGTTAAGTGTGCAGCGTTGTTCCTTCCCATCCAAACAACAGCCTCTAGCTTTCCCGTCGATTAAGGTTAAATGAGATAACTTCGCAAGATTGAATGCTAATTGATTGATTTTCAAACACTCAGTACGACAAGCGCTTGTTGTTCAGGCTGCGCGTGCTAATCTGCCTACAGGTCAGTGCTGATTCCAGTCTTGGCATGACGTGTTCATAAAGAGTGGAATCAGTATTGGTATCAACAATAAGAAGGGTGAGGGAAGATCATGGATATTTGCTTTTCGCAGAATGAAGCGCGAGTGTTGGGTTGTTTGCTAGAGAAAGAAGTGACTACCCCGGATCAATACCCATTAACACTGAATGCATTGACGACAGCATGTAACCAGAAAAGTAATCGAGAGCCTGTAATGTCGCTGGATGAAGCGACCGTGCTGGATACTGTTGAAGCGCTGAAAGCTAAACGCATTATTCAGGAAGTAACGGCAGGTTTTGGTAGCCGTGTCGCTAAGTACCAGCACAGGTTCTGTAATACTGAATTCAGTACATTGCAGTTTACCAAGCAGGAGAAGGCTGCGCTGTGTGTAATGTTGCTGCGTGGGCCGCAAACACCTGGTGAGATCCGTACCCGAACGAACCGCCTTTGTGACCTGGCTGACGTAAAAGAGGCTGAAACGGTTCTAAATGGCCTGGCTGAGCATGCCAAGGGACCATATGTGGTGAAATTGCCAAAAGAATCTGGCAAGCGTGATTTTCGATATATGCATTTGTTCAGTGGCGAAATTGATCTCGAAGAGTTAGCTGAGCAGGCTGCGGCGGCTCCGACTACGGGCGGTTCATCACCAACTTCTCAGCGCGTGGCAAAACTTGAAGAAGAAGTTGCCGCAATGAAAGAAGAGATAGCCGAACTTAAAGAGCTGCTTGAATCATTGACATCTTAAGCGCAGAAATTAATCGCGTAATTTACTAAAGTATGGCTCAGCACTGGCTGAGCCTTTTTATATGATGAAGCAAACAGATAATACTTCTCTGGCTGAACATACAGCGAAGCAGACTGATGCAGAGCGTAATAAAGCCGCACAATGGTCGGTCTACTTAATCAGAACCGCATCAAATCAACTTTACTGTGGTGTGACGACAGATGTAGAACGACGTCTGAATGAACATAGTGGCAGTAAGAAAGGGGCCAAGTACCTGAAAGGGAAAGGCCCATTGAATTTAGCCTGGTCTGAGCAGGTCGGTGATAAGAAAACGGCTATGCGGTTGGAGTACAGAATCAAAAGGCTGTCGAAAGCCAAGAAAGAGTTAATTATTAACCACACCTTTAAAATCAATACACTATTGGAATAAAACATTGTTTTAAAGGTGGGTGCTAGATCACGAAAATCGCACAGCACAATAGCAGTAATCACGTATCATGGAGTTAATAGTAAGTATGATAGGTAAATAACTGTGTTCATTAGAACTTGGTATTTTGGTTTTTCGTTAATTTTTGCTTCACTGGCAGCTCAGGCCTCAGAGGTGACCTCTTCTCCTAACCCGAGAGGGCAAAGAGATGTGTTGAAAGATAAGCTAGTCGGGATATACACGACATATCAACTCAGAGAGACTTTCATCAAAGGCTGCAACCGACTTGAGAACAGCATAAGTACTGACGTTGAAACGGCCTTTGATGATTATGCCGTGGTTGCCAAAGACTATATCCTGGAAGGAAAGAGGCTACTAAACGAAGAGCTATCAGCAGTAGACGTAATTGAATGGAAAACGTTATTGGCCGAAGCGGGAAAGCACTACAAGCAAAAGTTTACTCAGCTGCCCGTGACTGAGCTGCAGCAAGAATGCCAGCAGCTGGCAAGAGAAATGACCACCATCAACAAGCAAGTTATTGCTTTGAAAAGCCAATAGAAATTGAACTCTAGTCTTATTCTTACTACACTTCAGGCATCTTAAAATCAGGTGTTTTGTTATGGCACAGAAAGCCACCATTTATAAGGCCCAGTTCAATGTCGCTGATCTGGACCGCCACGTTTATATTGATAAATCGCATACATTAGCATGCCATCCTTCGGAAACAATCCAGCGATTTATGCTACGTCTTGTTGCCTGGGGCTTGAATGCCGATGAAGAGTTGCAGTTTACCAAAGGGCTATCAGAAACTGATGAACCAGATCTGTGGACTAAGAACCTCAGTGATGAGATTGAGCTGTGGATTGAGCTAGGTCTACCGGAAGAAAAGCGAGTTCGTAAGGCTTCCCATCGTTCGCAGCAGGTGATTATTTTTGCCTATGGTGACAATGCCGCCTCGGTTTGGTGGCAGCAAAACAAAAGCAAGATCACCCAATATGCGAATGTATCGGTCGTTTTCATCAACGATGAAACACTAGCCGAGCTGGAAGCGATGGCAGAGCGTACTATGCAGCTTCAACTGACTATTGAGGGCGAGCAGGGCTGGCTGAGCGCAGGTGAGGCTAGTTGTAACATTGTTCCGGATTGGTGGCATCGCGCTTAGTACGCTTTCAAAGCAGTATTCACTGCTATTGTCATGCTAGTTTCATTCTAGTTGTGCAAAGTAACTCTTACCCCCCTCATGATGCTGGAGCCAGAACGGGTCCAGCGATTTCGGTTCAAGGATGGATATATGGCATCACAGGTTCACTCTCTGGCTAAGAAAGTCTGGAACTACCACTTACTCAATGATCAACTTGAGAAAAGTGATTGTATTTTGGTTCTGTGCAGTAACGATATCCGAGTTGCCGAGCATGCAGCAAAGTTGTACCTAGATGGTTACGCACCTTATATTGTCTTTTCTGGCGGAGTCGGCGAACTAACGAGCGGTATGTTCAGTGGGTCGGAAGCTGAAGCGTTTGCCCTGATTGCTGCAGGTATGGGCGTACCCAAAGAGTGTATTCTCATTGAGCCACAATCCACGAATACCGGTGAAAATGTTCTTTTTACCAAGGCGCTATTGGAAGATAAGGGGCTTGACCCTAAAACGCTGATATTAGTTCAGAAGCCATTTATGGAAAGAAGAAGCTATGCCTCTTTCATGCAGCAATGGCCTGGCAAGCAAGTGATGGTGACATCGCCGCCTATCAGTTTTGATGAGTATCCTAATGAACTGCTCACCTACAGTGATGTAATAAACGTTATGGTAGGCGATCTTCAACGAATCAAAGATTACCCAGCACTGGGGTATTCAATGCCACAAGATATTCCAGATGATGTCTGGCAGGCATTTGAATCACTGGTCGAGTTGGGATTTAACGAACATTTGATTACTACTTAGCAAACAGCACTCTAGATCGTTGCTTGTTAGGGTCTGTTCATCTTAATACTCCCACCAGTGGCAAGTTGGTGAACAGATAGTGAAGATCAACAGACCCTGGGTTAGTTATTGA
>NZ_JAKRFQ010000043.1 GCF_022347985.1 Photobacterium sp. OFAV2-7 | reverse complement strand
AAAAGGGACAAAGTGGTTAAAACTATTGTGTGTTTAGCTTCAGGATGGGACTATTCGAAACAGATTGCCCGTGAGAAAATCCAAAACCAGTAGTTCGCCGTCTAGATCTTCAGCAAAGCTGACGATTAGCATCTCAGTATCTAACAATATAGTAGTGGCACCGGTTAAAGGGTTGAAAGCCCAAATGCGGCCTGTGATGAAGTCCCCATACAGATAGAAACCGTCTAAGTTGGTAATGGATGCCCCTCTGTAAACGAAGCCGCCGGTCACCGATCTTCCCTCGGGGTGGGGGTATTCTATTTCAGGGGCAATGAGTCCGGTGCTAGGACAGTTAGGATCTGAAAAGCATTGGGCTCCCTCACGAATATTCCAACCGTAGTTGCCGCCAGTAACTATGAGATTGATTTCTTCGACAGAGCTTTGTCCCACATCTCCTAACCACAAGTCGCCGTTGCTACGATCGAAGCTCCAGCGCCAGGGGTTACGTAAGCCCCAGGCATAGATCTCGCCTCGGCCGCCGCCAGAAGAAAAAGGGTTATCCATTGGGATAGCATAAGGAACCCCACCGTCCACATCCAGACGCAGTATGCTACCGAACAGGCTGTTGGTATTTTGACCATGACCTAGTAAATCGCCTGCGGAGCCGCCATCACCTAAGCCAAAATATAGCATTCCATCAGCTCCGAAGGCGATGTGTCCTCCATTGTGATTATCAAAGGGCTGATTCAGCCGTAGCAGAACCATTTCAGAGGCTGGATCGAGGGTCAGGCCGCCATCGTTGCTGATAAATCGTGAGAGCCTGGACTCTAGTGCAGCCCCAGAATTCACTGGCGCAGCTGTATAGGAGAGATAGATTTGTCCGTTTATGAAAAACTGAGGGTGAAAGGCCATACCTAGTAGGCCTCCTTCACCTGTTGTATCGACTAGGGAAGTTAAGTCTAGCATCACTTCGACATTCGGAGAGACTGTGTCGGAAAACTGCAACACTCGACCTGCTCGCTCTAGCAGGTACCATCGTCCTCGCTGATTGGGAGCCTGCAGCAGTAACACCGGCTGCTGAAAAGAAAGGCCATTAAAAGCAGGCTTCAAGGCTATTGCTGGAGGAGCGGATATTGGAGCACTTGATTCGGAACCGTCTCTGCAAGCTATCAATAATAGGGAAAATAGCCCAAATGTGATCAAACGGAGATCCCATCGATTCATAGAACTCTTCCTCGATAAACAATGTTAAATTCGGTAGAGGCGAAGAGATACAAATAATTATAGAGGGGCGATACGAGCGCACATGATTGTCGTCCCCTATAAGTTGTTTTCTGAGACTTAAGTATATTAGCGTATAACGCTTCCAGTTAATCCGACTTAGCCGTCGTGAGGGTTCCGACTAAGCACAATGATTACGGCGTTACTTTGCTGAATACTACAGAACAGCAAATTACTGTCGGTCAGTTTGGTACGGATGCCCGGCTTTTCGGGGACCAGGTAATCTTTCATAGCCTCGATAATGGGTTGACCAACAAGAGAAGAGGGAAGATATAGTTCAGTAACTCAAGTTGTATATTCATGTTAAGTGTTTGATTTGTTTTTCTTTCTTATCTTTGCGTTAGTGTAGATGAGCATATTCTGAATCACCCAGTTCCACTCGAATTTTGAGCCGCTTGTGCAGAGTATGGTGATTGGGCTGAAGCTGCAAAAGTGAATGAGCGATATATCCTATAAAGCAATTCATATTACGGGGGTATTCACCATAAATATCAAAGTAACCAAATATTAATAAGTATGGGATTGTATGATTTCATAGCAACAAGTTGATTATATAGATAGTATCATCACGAATGAACGTTGTTTTATTGTGTGGTATCTATGAAAAAAACACTTTGTGTCCTTTTGCTCTTCAGCTCAAGCAGTTGCTTTGCCGTAAATCATGAAATTGGGCTGCGAATTGGTGGTGGCACTATCACTAACGATGATCGCGCTGATGGCGGATTTGCATTCCAATTGGGCTACAACTACCTTTTTAATCCTCATTTTGCCCTGGATGCAGCCTATTACGGAAATACTGGTGGTCTCGGCTATATTGGTAGCCTGGGATTTGTCGATGAAGTCTCCAGCGTCGGAGGCGGATTGCTGGGGGTAAAAGCACAGTACCCCGTATTCAAATACTTGAACGTATTTGCCAAGGGGGGGCTCAACTATTCTTCCGTTGAAGTGACAACAGAGTTACGCAAAGATAAGACCGCTTCAACAACCTACAGTGGAGTACATCCTTATTACGGTGCAGGCACTGAATTAATGTTAGGAAATCATGTAGGTATTTCCATTGAATATCAGCGAATTGAGCTTAGCCATAATTTCAGTAGCGATAACTGGCTGACAGGGATAAACCTAAAGTTTTAATTGGACTGAATAGAATCTTCAGAAGATATCGGGACCAAGCATCAGTGATTGGCCCCGTTTTATTAATGTAGGAATAAGATAACGAAACCTCTCTTTTAGAGCTATTAAGCCCACGATGGATTTCGTTTTAAGCATAAGAAGAAAGACCGCTGTCTTTGGTGTTGTAGTTGTTTAAGCTTAATGTTGTTCTTTATTTCACTTTTCTGAACAAATAGTTGCCGCGAACTTTGCGCCATAAGCCGAAGACATCGGTACGCGGAAAAACCCCGATCCGGCGGATCTGATAAGGGTCCTGATGGAATTGCAGCGGGCCGGAGTTGGTAGCGACGGCAAACTGGTACCCGACATCCTGAGTAATAGATTTGGTGTCCTCGTTATGAAGACCAAACGGATAAGCAAAGGATGTCAGCGGCTTGCACAGAAGTTCTTCGAGCAGGTTTTTATTATCGATGATTTCCCGATACTGTTCTTCATGGCTAAGGGTGTTTAGTTTGGGGTGTGACATTGTGTGGCCACCAATCTCGACCACACCGGAGTCAGCAAGTGCTTTGATTTGCTCTTTCGTCATCAGGCTTACCTGAGTCTCGGGGTTATCCGGGTGCTCGACATCCCAGCGGTTGAATGTCTCGCCGGTAACAACGAATACCACGGCTTTGAAACCGTATTTCTTGAGCAAAGGCATCATTAGGTGGTAGTTATCGGCGTAGCCGTCATCGACGGTGATCATGATATAGCGCTTGCCGGGTTCCAGCCGGCGAATGAGGTTATTTTGCGCCAAGTCTTCAAAGGTGAGGGACTCAAACCCCATGCGCTTTAACAGCTTAAGGTGCTTTTCGAACATTTTGATATGGAGGTAGGTGCCGTGTACGCCTTTTTCGCTCTCATCCTGAATAAAACGGTGATACATAATGACGGGCATTTCTCGCCGTAGCGTATCAATGTAGACATCCTGGTAGATACGTTCAATCTGGTTGACCACTGCCGTCAGGTTGTAGTTGGCTTTGATAGTCGCTGTTAGCTCGGGATCGCATTGTGGCTGGCTGAGGCCTCGTTCGACTTCTTTGGCAATAGAACTAAAATCAATATCCAGATCCTTGGGTCCTATATCACCAAAGTTGGTTGCCATAGCCCGCTGTACATTGTCTGGAGTCACGATACCTATGCTGGCGGCTTCACCGATGGCAAGGGTAGGGCGTCCGCATAGCAGTGATTCCATTGCTACACGACCCGCGCCGATCACCAAGTTTGCCTGGCTTAGCATTTTTGGGACATCATGAGTGTAACCGGTGAAGGTCACGCTATTTTTAAATACCTCAAAGCGCGCATCACACCGTGAGCCGGATACAACACGAACGTCATACCTTTCCAGATCCAGGCAATCGTTTAGTAGTCGGAAACATAACTCACCTTTAGGTCCGGTAAGGCGGCCGACAATAGTGATCACCGGGCGAGGGTTTTTGGGTGGTTCACAGACATTGAAGCGCTCGGTTTCAATGCCGTTACGGCTAACCTCCAGTTGGTTTTCTGCGACTCCAAGATCTTGAATGAGTTGAGCCTTTATGGCTTCACAGACAGGAAGTGCCCTGTTGCCCATCGCATGGAATTTTTTGCGTGAGGCATGCACCGGCTGGCGACCGTGTACTGTGGTGACCATCGGAGTGCCGGTCAACTTGCACGCGAGATGGCAGCTCCAGCTGGAGGCTCGCGAGTGGGCATGTACTAATTGAATATTATGTTTTTTAATGAGATAGACCAGATAGCCGACATGCCAAAAACGCCTCGGGATGCTGCGCTTGTTGAAGCGCAATGTGAATGATGGTCCTTGGTGAGGTTTGGTAAGAGTGTCCGAAATATAAAAGACATTATGCCCGCGGTTTGTTAGCTCGTCACCGACTGTCGTGGCATACACCTCTGCACCCGTAACCTCTAGCTGTGAAAGCGCCATCAAGATATTCATATCTAGTCCATATTAAGTGAAACATCATGTGAGAAAAGCCTGTTTTATTAGCCTTCTCTTGGATGTTTTTATTGCCAGTAGAATTTGGCTTTTAACAATAATACAGTGTATTAATATGGTTAAGTCAGGTGGTGTATCAAACTGTCATGGTGTGGATACAAATCAATACAAAGCAGTGCGTTTATTATATTGCCTTCCAATTAATTTATAATACACTGTTCATTTTGCTAGTGGTGATTTAATGTTATGACACCTAAATGGTTATATGTTATTTAGTATAACTATTGATTTTTAATTATTTATTGCCTTGTCAGTTTCATATTGTCTGCGATGAGTCGGTTTATTCTGCTTTTAAACAAAATAAACCGTTAAATGAGTATCAGGTTGTTTTATTTATATGTGTGTGTTTTTTATTGATGTGATGTATTGGTGGATCAATGAACATTGTTAGTGCCGCAGTAATGAGTTATCCAGATGACCCCAAAATGGTAAAACATGTCAGTAAATTTTTACTTAGGGGACTGGTTTATTATCCTTATTTAACTCGGTTGATGAAGAGTTTCACTGGCCCTTATAAAGAAATGCTATTCTCAAAGCAACCTGACTTTTTAACGAAGTGTATGAGGCCTTACCTTCACAGGGGGTTGAAAAAGATAGATACTGTGAATATGTTGATAGCTCATCACAATTGGGTAAAGTATACTTTCTCTGAAGATAACGTTCGCTTGATATATAAGGATGGCATTATTCTTGGTGAATTAAACCTGGGAGATAATACCTATTATATGGTTTTATCTTATGAGGGGCGCTATTGGAAAGAGGGTGAATTAACATTACGGTTATCTGATAATAAGGGCACAAATTACTATGTATTATCATTCACAGTATTTGAAAATAATGCCTATATTGGTGGTGTTCAAGGCCCCGATATTGATGACGGCTTTAGTCGATTAGCAACAAAGGAATTATTTGGACTAAGGCCCAAGTCGCTGATGCTGGAAACGGTGAGAGTGGTGCTGCAGTCACTGGGTGTGAGTCGCATACTTGGCGTCAAGAACCGCTCTCATACTTATACATCACTTCGGTATTTCAGTAAGAAAGTCTATTTTGATTATGACACTTATTGGGAAGAGCATTCCGGTATTTCGTATAGCAAAGATTTGTATGAAATCCCGTTGTACGCAGAGCG
Organism: Photobacterium sp. OFAV2-7; assembly: GCF_022347985.1. Classification (GTDB taxonomy): domain Bacteria; phylum Pseudomonadota; class Gammaproteobacteria; order Enterobacterales; family Vibrionaceae; genus Photobacterium. Next base: position 9,301 of record NZ_JAKRFQ010000043.1, on the reverse strand, counting down.
AAGAGATATCGAAGAGTTAAAAAGAACGAAGCGTAGAATGTATCGGAAACGCTATGCGTGGCTTGATAGCTATCAACAGGCAATACAACAGGCTTTAATCAACTGATCTCATTAGCCCCAGCTTGTTTGGCTGAGGCTGCTTGAGAACGTGCCAGTCAGGCTGCAAGTTTTACCCGGGCTGCCTGCAGTGTTTCGACAATAGGCGCTGCCTTATTCAGGCGGCGAATATCGGCAAACAAGGCCTTGGCTTCGGGATACTCGTGCCGAAGGTAGGCAAACCATTGTTTAACCCGGTTTGGGTAATAGAGGCCTTTATCTCCCTTGATTTCGTATTGGGAGTAACGCAACAGCAAGTCTAACACCTCTACCCAGCTCATGTGTGTATCATTGTGCTTGATAACGTTGCAGAGATTCGGCAAGTTTAGGGCACCGCGACATACCATGAGCGCATCGACTTGGGTGGTCTGCAGGCATTCCTGACCATTCTTGTAATTCCAGACTTCTCCGTTGGCAATAATTGGAATCGAGATTTGTTCTTTGACCTGGCGGATGTAGTCCCATTTGATGGTCCCGGCCTTATAGCCGTCGATCTTGGTCCGCGCATGGATGGTGATTTCATCACCGCCTGCCTGGGCAACGGCATCGGCAATTTCAAAGCAGCGGGCCGGATCATCCCAGCCCAGACGAACCTTAGCGGTCACTGGCTTTCTTGGATCTGTAGCCTGTCGGACAGCTTTGACAATCTGGTACATTAGTTCCGGATTCTGGAGCAGCACGGCACCGCCTCGGCTTTTATTGACCGCCTTGGCCGGGCACCCGAAATTGATATCAACACCGGCAGATCCCAGCATGACGGCGCGATTGGCATTTTCCGCCAGCCAGTCGGGATCCTGTCCAAGCAACTGAACCCGCACCGGGGTACCTGATGTGGTTCGGCCTCCCTGATGAAGCTCCGGGCACAGGCGGTAAAAGACGCTATTTGGCAGCAGCTGATCAATGACCCGCACGAATTCAGTGACGCAAAGATCGTAGTCATTGATGTCGGTGAGCATCTCTCGCATTAAATGGTCGAGTACACCTTCCATCGGGCCTAATATTACACGCGTCGCTTTTGGCATTAGCTCTCTCGCACTGTACCGTTATCTACATAAGGGGCGAGATTCTAGTCCGGAATAGCACCTTTGTCACCTAATCCTGCAGCACATGGTGTGAATCAGGAAAAAGCTGTTTGCCGGAGACCTTTGCTACAGCCCCTAGCTGCTCATTTTCAGCGAGTAAAGAAAGCTCCAGCATAGAGCGGGCAACATCCTCGGCTGGAATGGGTATTAAGTGGCCAAGGGGGCCGAGCATCAATGGCCTGATCAAATTGAAAACTCCCTGTACGACTTGTTCATCCTGGCGAGGGACAGAGCGCTCCCCTTGTAGTGGACCCGGACGGACAAAGACAGAGTGGGAAAAGCCCATTTTGCTGATCACCTGCTCCATTTTTCCCTTGCAGCGTAAGTAGTGCGAAGGAGACCATGAATGTGCCATCAGGCTAGATATCACCACAAGGTGCCGGACGCCCAGTAATTGCATCGTGGTTGCGACATCCTTGACCAATTGATAATCGACTGCTTCAAGCGCCTGCTTGCTGCCGGCCTGTTTCTTGGTCGTGCCCAGGCAGATGAAGCCAATCGTAGGTGTTGGATCCGTTTCACCCCAGGCGGTTACACGTAGTTCGGGATGGACGATCTGGACCAGTTTCTTGCTGTGAAAAGGCAATTCACGGCGAGACAGTGAATAGACAGTATGAAAGTGAGGGTGGGCGAGAAGCTGGTGGAGAAGTTCATCGCCAACCAGGCCACTGGCACCGGCAATAATCGCGTTTGCTGTCCCTTGATACATCGACATCGTCCTGATACTTGTCGTTAATTACGTCATTTTTGCCAGTATCTGCAGCAAAATTCAACAACAAAACTCAAGTAATGTCTGGTAGATACCGCTAGTGGGAGGTTTTGGCATCGGGTTTGCTGCAGGTGGTACCAGGTTTTCCCATGGGGTCAATTCACAGGAGTGGAAACGAGCATCTTGGTGGCATTTGGGTATATAATCTTGCGCCTAATCAGTTTTGCCCGATAAACCGGAACACACGATGACACAACTAATGACACTACCAGCTGACTGGGAAGGTATGCCAGCCGCTTTCATTGAAGGTGCCTTGCTGGCGGCTAATGCCAACCCGAAACCCCTGGAACCAGAAAAATGGCTGCCTGTACTGGTGCATGGCGGAGTGACGGAAGATGCGCAGATCACCGTTGAGGGTGAGATTAAAATGGCTATCTTGAATCATTTCGAGATGCAGTACCGATACATCAAGGCCGGTGAATATGTGTTGCCTGAGCAGGTTTGCTGGCAGGAAGAGTCTGGTGTGACCGAAGGGATGAGCCATTTTGCAGAAGGTTTTCTGGCAGTCTGGCCTTTCATTGAGCCGAACTGGGCTGATCAGGTGATGTCTGATGGCACCATGCGCATGTTATCGGCTCTGCTGACAACCTGCATGTTGCTGGTTGATGAAAGCTCGACCCTGGCTCAGATGCAAGAGGCGGGTGTCGAGGGTATGCCCGAACCGGCTCAGCTATATGCCCAACTGCCACTGATGCTGACTGAAGTGGTAATGGCGGCCGATGAAATCCAGCAGGGGGCAGCTGCCCAGGCCGTAAACCCGTATAAAGACACCGGGCGTAATGACGAGTGCCCGTGCGGGAGCGGCAAGAAATTCAAGCAGTGCTGTGGTCGATAATGACTGATGTTCAGCCGTCACCTGAACATAAGCCGGTGCTCCTGGTTGTTGCGGCCGTCATCGAAAAAGATGGCCGTTATCTGCTGGCCCAGCGCTTTGACCATGCTAGCCAGGGGGGCTTATGGGAGTTTCCCGGCGGTAAAGTTGAAGAGGGGGAAATACCCGAACAGGCTCTGGAGCGCGAGTTACAGGAAGAGTTAGCAATCACTACCAGTACAGGTTGCTGGCTGGCTGATAGTGTGTTTGATTACGGTGATAAAGTCATCCACCTCAAAGGCTATCTCAGCCACTGGCAGAGCGGTGAGCTGGTGTTACATAGCCACCAGAATGCCGTATGGGTTGAACATGCCGAGATAGCATCTTACCCCTTATGTCCCGCCGACTACCCGATTGTGGATGCCTTGCAAAGCTAGCAATAGGCCATAAACAAAAAGCGAAAGGCTTTCACCTTTCGCTTCCATCATTGATCATGTTATCCCAAGACTAGAACTTGTCGCTCTTCTTGCCAAAAAACTGTGCGATAACAACTAGCGCGAGAACCACTAGGTTGGCGGCGAAAATAATCACCAGCCACTGTGGCATGGACTGACCCAGGAAAGACCATACTACCTTGCTGCAGTCGCCCGTTGCTTCAAACATCCATGGTACCCACTGGTTTAGTGGTGCCCACTCCGGAAACGTCACAAACAAATCACAGGTTGCAAAAGGCGACGGGTTGAACTGGTAACCGACGTGCTCGTTGGCAAGAGCCAGACCCTGATAGGCGCTGTATCCCCACCCGGCAAGCCCGGCCCAGCGGATCACGGCGTTTTGCGGGGCAATCATACCAAGCAGGGCGGCAAAGCCTATTCCCATCATAGCGACGCGTTCATAGATGCACATGACACATGGGTCTAGTTTCATGACATGCTGGAAGAACAGGGCGCAAGCTTCAAAGAAAACAATGAAAATGAGCAGTAATAGCCAGGATAATCGGCTTTTGGAAAAGGTATTCAGAAATTGCATGAAATGATCTCACCTATACTTAAAACAAAGCCCTGAGAAATCAGGGCTTTGAACTTGTAATTTCTGACACTTATCTTTGCTAAAGATTCAATTAATGTCCAGTAGCAGGTGCAATATGTGAGGCAGCTTCCGCAACATGGTGACTTAGCCAGCCCATGTCGTGGAACCACTCCGTCATCGGAACCAGCATGAACTCGATACCGGCAAGACCAACGAGCGACAGTACAATGGTATAAGGCAAGGCCATGTATACCATTCGGCCGTAGGACAGGCGAATCAACGGAGCCAGCGCCGATGTCAATGCGAATAGGAATGCAGCCTGACCATTCGGTGTTGCCACTGACGGTAGGTTGGTACCGGTGTTGATAGCAACAGCCAACATATCGAACTGATCACGGGTAATAACGCCGTTAACCAGTGCTGTTTTTACTTCGTTAATGTATACCGTACCGACGAATACGTTATCCGATACCATCGATAGCAGGCCGTTGGCAATGTAGAACATTGTCATCTGGGCGCTACCTTCAAGGCTCAGTACCATTTCGATAATCGGTGCAAACAAATGCTGGTCGATAATAACGGCCACGATAGAGAAGAAAACGGCAAGTAGCGCGGTGAATGGCAGTGCCTCTTCGAACGCTTTACCTAGCGCATGCTCTTCAGTAATACCGGTGAAAGAGGTGGCAAGGATAATGACCGTCAGACCAATCAGGCCGACAGCTGCAAGGTGCAGGGCAAGGCCAAGAATAAGCCATACCGCGATAACAACCTGAACACCCAGCTTGGCATAGTCGATGTTGGTGCGGCGCTTGCGCTCTTCGTCGTCGAAATCAACTAGGATTTTACGAACATTCTCCGGTAAGCGAGTACCGTAGCCACAGATCTGGAATTTTTCGACCAGTACGCAAGTCACTATGCCACACAAGAAAACCGGAACAGTAACAGGTGCCATACGCAGGATGAACTCACCGAACAGCCAACCTGCCTGGTCGGCAATGATCAGGTTCTGGGGTTCGCCCACCATGGTCATTACACCGCCCAAGGCGGTACCGATACCAGCATGCATTAGCAGGCTGCGAAGGAACGCACGGTAGTTTTCCAGATCATTACGGCTCACTTCGCGGATATGCAAGTCAGTCGTATGGTCGTGCGAGGCATGGGGCTCACGGCCTGAGGCAACCTTGTGATAAATGCTGTAGAAGCCAATGGTCACGCTGATCACAACCGCGATAACGGTCAGTGCATCAAGGAAGGCGGACAAAAAGGCGGCCATGACAACAAACGATAACGACAGCAGTGTCTTCGATTTGATGGTGATCAGTATCTTGGTGAAAATGAACAGCAGTAGCTGTTTCATGAAGTAGATGCCGGCAACCATGAAGATCAGTAGTAACAAGACTTCGATGTTGGCAACCAGTTCGTGCTTGACCTGCTCGGGGCTGGTCATTCCTATTGCAACGGCTTCAATAGCCAGCAATCCACCGGGTTGTAGCGGGTAACATTTCAGGGCCATGGCAAGAGTAAAGATAAACTCAATGACCAGTAACCACCCTGCGACAAAAGGGTCGATTAGGAAAAATACGATTGGGTTGATGATGAGGAAGGCGATGATTGCCAATTTGTACCAGTCGGGAGCCTTGCCTAAAAAGTTCTTGATAAAGGCGTTCCCTAGCGAAATAGCCATGTTCTTGGGTCTCTCAAAATACGCAAATTATTCAATGAGCCGGCTGCTACTTGCCTATTAGTCTGAGACCAAGATAACCAGTTGGTGGTTAAGTGTCCTTATGAGACCCCCTAAGCTAAAAATCATTTCCCTGATGGTTTTTAACTTAAAGCAGGCAGCAGCTTCCATTTAGCTCCCAGAGATAGATCGTGCTAACTGTACAGTTTGATCTAGATCAGTCAAGTAGTGAAATGGGAAGATGTGTAATTTATTGATATCTCATCTCAAAACCGGGGATTTAGGGCGGTAGATTACCACGCTCTGAAATATTTGCTTACAATTCGCAGGAAACGTTGAGCATTATCAAATTTTGAAGCGCAAAGTAAAACATGTCTTTTACATACCCAGCAGAGTTTCGCCCATTGCGTAACTAGTGGTATGATGAGTTAATAATATATAAGCAAGAAGCAACTGGAAAAATAATCAGATGGTTATAAAGGCTGATAGCCCAGCAACATTTGCTGAGAAATATATCATAGAGAGTATCTGGAATAATCACTTCCCACAGGGGTCGATTCTTCCGGCTGAGCGGGAATTGTCCGAGCTGATTGGTGTTACCCGTACGACGCTTCGTGAGGTGCTGCAACGTCTTGCCCGTGATGGTTGGTTGACTATTCAGCACGGCAAACCGACTCGTGTAAATAACTACATGGATACGTCGGGCCTGAGCATTCTCGATACTTTGATTACTTTGGACGGACAAGATGTTCAGGGGGTACTTGAAGACCTGCTTTCTGCTCGAACAGATATTAGCAGTGTGTACATGCGATATGCTGTTAAGGGTAATCGTGAAGAGGCTAGTCAATTGTTGGCTAACATCATTACTTCTTGCGAGACCTTGCTAAAGGCTGGCAACTTTACCGACTTCGTTGAAGCAAGCGACGAAAAGACAGAGTTGATGCAGGAAGTGAAGAAGATCGTCGACAAATACGGAAAAGATCAGCCGGAGCTTTGCGAAGCTATTTGCCGTGCCCGTGCGTTCAACTACTACGATTACCGTATGTTCCAGGGGATGGCGGCGAAATCAGGCAACACCCTGTATGTTCTGACGATTAATGGCCTGCGTAAGATTTATACCCGTGTTGGTGGTTACTACTTTATGTCGAAGGAAGCCTGTGAATTGGCACTTAACTTCTACCGTGACATGAAGTCTTACTGTGACAATAACCAGCCGGAGCTGGTTGCCGATCGCATCAAGAAGTATGGCCGCGAGAGCGGGGCGATTTGGTACAGCAACCGTGTTGAGATTGCACGTTACCTGTATGAGGAAGAGCAGTAAGCTCGGAACTATATAGCCGTGAATGTAAAAAGGAGATGCAATTGCATCTCCTTTTTTGTTTATGGCTCTGGTTGTTATATCTCCGAATTGTACTGATTGCGAACAGGGCAGGTTCCGAGGATCTGCGTTCTGCCGTCGGGCATCTCTTCCTCCAGTGTGACATCGAAGCCCCATAGGCGGTACATGTGCTTCAGTACTTCCGTATGGCTGTCTGCTAGCGGGATCCGGTTGTGTGGTACGTACCTCAGAGTGAGTGAGCGATCACCTTTCAGCGCCACATTCCACACCTGAATATTCGGCTCATTATTGCTGAGGTTATACTGGGACGAGAGTTTCTCGCGGATCATTCGGTAGCCTTCCTCATTGTGAATGGCGCTGACCTCGACATAGTTGTAGCGATCATCGTCGTCCACGGCGAAGAATTTAAAATCACGCATTACTTTCGGTGACAGGTACTGGCTGATAAAGCTTTCGTCTTTGAAGTTCTCCATCGCAAAGTGTACGGTCTCCAGCCAGTCAGATCCTGCAATATCCGGGAACCAGTATTTGTCTTCCTCCGTCGGGTTTTCGCAGATTCTGCGGATGTCCTGGAACATGGCAAAGCCCAGCGCATACGGATTGATACCGCTATAATACGGACTGTTGTAGTCCGGCTGAGCGACAACATTGGTATGGCTGTGAAGAAACTCGATAATAAATCGATCGGTAACCAGGCCCTCGTCATAGAGGTGGTTGAGGATGGTATAGTGCCAGAAAGTCGCCCAGCCTTCGTTCATTACCTGTGTTTGTTTCTGCGGGTAGAAGTACTGGCTGACTTTACGCACGATACGGACTATTTCACGCTGCCATGGCTCTAACAGCGGCGCATGCTTCTCGATGAAATACAGGATGTTCTCTTGGGGCTCATGGGGATAACGTGCTTCCTCTGTTTTGAGTTCTTTTTCTTCCTGGATAGGAATGGTGCGCCACAGTGCGTTGACTTGGGTTTGCAAATAATCTTCCCGCGCCTTTTGCCGGGCCTTTTCCTCGACGAGTGAAATTTTTTGCGGGCGCTTATAGCGATCCACACCATAGTTCATGAGCGCATGACAAGAGTCGAGCAATCTCTCGACCTCATCGACGCCGTATTTTTCTTCGCATTCGGTGATGTATTTGCGGGCAAAGAGCAAGTAGTCGATGATTGAGCTGGCATCGGTCCAGGTTTTAAACAGGTAGTTGCCCTTGAAGAACGAGTTGTGACCATAGCAGGCATGGGCCATGACCAGTGCCTGCATGGTTATCGTATTTTCTTCCATCAGGTAAGCGATACAGGGATCCGAGTTAATTACAATCTCGTAGGCCAGCCCCATTTGGCCGTGTTTGTAGCCACGCTCTGTTTCGATAAAGCGCTTCCCGAAAGACCAATGATGGTAGTTGATGGGCATCCCGATACTGGAATAGGCATCCATCATCTGTTCAGCAGTGATGATTTCGATCTGGTTAGGATAGGCGTCAAGCCGATAGTGATCGGCGACGCGTTTAATTTCCGTGTGATACTGCTCAAGCAGGTCAAACGTCCAGTCAGGACCATCACTGAGTGTTTTTGACTTAGTGGTTGTTACCATAACACACTCCCCTATAGCGCTTGCTGACATCTAATTCACTTGTTTCTTGAATAGCTCCCGGAATACCGGGAAGATGTCTTCCACACTCCTTATGTTTTGCATCGCAAAGTTGCTGTGGCTTGCCTGCAGTGCCTCATACTCCCGCCATAGTGTCTGGTGAGCCCGGCGGGTGATCTCGATGTAGGAATAATAACGGCTGACTGGCAGGATATGCTTGTCCAGTAGTTCTCGACAGCCGGGTGAATCATCAGCCCAGTTATCACCATCCGAGGCTTGCGCCGCATAGATATTCCACTCAGACGGTGAGTAACGTTTCTTGACGATGTCATCCATCATTCGCAATGCACTAGATACAATCGTGCCCCCGGTTTCCTGAGAGTAGAAGAACTCATGCTCGTCTACTTCTTTGGCTTGGGTGTGGTGGCGAATAAAGACCACATCTACATTCTTATAGGTTCGGTTGAGGAACAGGTACAGCAAGATATAGAAGCGCTTCGCCATATCTTTGGTTGCCTGATCCATTGAGCCGGATACATCCATTAGGCAGAACATAACTGCCTGGCTGGTGGGTAGTGGCCGACGTTCGTAATTCTTGTAGCGTAAGTCAAATGTATCAATGAAGGGCACGCTGCTGATTTTTTCCCGCAGGGCCTGAATCTCCCGTCTCACCCGATCTTCTTCAAGTGGCTGGGCCGGTTCGGTATTCATCAAGTAGTCTAGCGCTTGTTCCAGCTCTCTTAGCTGACGACGTTTGGCGGCCGTCATTGCTGTCCGGCGAGCCAGCGAATTCTGCAACGATTTCACGATGGCAATGTTGGCCGGTACTCCGGAAGATTTATAGCCGGAGCGGAATGTTTTCCACTCGACGATTTTATTGAGCTGGTTTTTTTCCAGGTTTGGCAGTTCCA
>NZ_JAKRFQ010000428.1 GCF_022347985.1 Photobacterium sp. OFAV2-7 | reverse complement strand
GGTTGAGTGAATACACCAAAGTCATCAGCAATCCCTTCACTTTGTATGTAGGTATCTTGCCCTTTCCAGTCAACACTAGGATTTGACAAGCACTTGGTTGCAATTGCGTAGCCTGAAAACGATTCACTTTGTTCGGCAAATCGATTTTGAATCTGCTTTAAGTATTTGTTATCTAAAATATAACCTTCTAAGTTGATCCAACGACCACCTTGATAAACTTCTACCCAGCTATGGATGATACGATCTGGCGCGATCTTGAAAAGGTAGTTCGGGATTGCCCCTCGCTGTAACTCGTTATAAATAGTAAAACCGTGAATACGAGTAGCAATACCCACAGCACGAAATAGCGCCAGTAACAACGTTCCTTTGGTATTACATTGCCCGTAACCATCTTTTAATACTTGGCTGGCAGCTATACGGTCATCTTTGTTATAGCCGAAACGAACCTCATTACGTACATAATTGTAAATTGCACCAATAGCATCATATTGAGACAGCTTTTTCCATTCTTTTTTCTCAACCAGGCTTTGGATATGTGGATGCATGAAATCCAACATTGATGTTTCTTTCAGATAATCTTTTGAAAGCTCGCTCATGGGGAACTCCTTTCATTGAATACGTGAAAAGAGTAACTAATGCTCTGTAGCAAGACTTGAATAAACTTGCTAACTTTTTAGAAAAATAGCGTTTGCCTGACGAATCGTCATTCCAAATGTCTGTCGAAAAGTTCGGCTTAAATGCGCACTATCAGAAAACCCTGCCTTGTGAGCTACATCTGTCGCAGGTTCTCCATTAAGGATTGCTCTTACAGCGCAAATCATTCGACACCACAGCAGGTATGGTCGCCAAGGAATGCCAAGTTCTTTGCTAAATAAGTGAAGGAAACGACTTTCAGATAGAGCGAGTTTTTGGGCAACATCAGATGCCCGCCAATTACTTGGCTTAAGGCATTCCCCATCTAAGCATTGGTTAAGTTCATGCAATAACGCCTTAATGCGATGATCCGTGATCTGACTTTCATTGATGAGAGGGAATTTATTTGAAAGCCCTAGACCTTCAAATAATGGGGAGAGAAGTACAGTCAAATCATCAGTGTGCTCTACATATTTAAAAGTGGGCGAAGGAGCCTTAAATACTTTTGAAGGTTGCCCTGTCAATTTCTTAGATAATGCCACTCCTAATGCACTAGTGGGCTCGACCAACAAGATCCAACCTTCATCAATTTGTAGCTGATGCTCGATGTTAGAATCAATTATTACTGGTGTCGATATTTCAGTTTTATCTAGTTTACAGCTATAGCCACTTCTAGGCCAAGCTAGCTGAATCGCATGGTGACGATGAGGAGACGCATCTATAGATGAACCATATATAATCACTATACCTGCCTTGATCCAAACATTAGACTTCATCACTTTTCATCTCTCTAATTAACAGCATTTTGTTCAATTATTCGACTTTATTTGCCTATTTTGATTGTACTAGAAACAGCAAGGGGAAGCAGTGTTGAGTGTTTCTCTATTTATTAATTCAATTAAGTTAAATAGGAAGCAGCAGAGTTGTTACGAGCAAGTGCTCTAACGCACTAAGGGGCAGTTCCAAGTTACCGCGCGAAGAAGATGGGCTCATGGAGCTCTTACATAGAAAACGACGAATATACTGGTCAGAAAATGCAAGTGAAGAAATTGTTTTACTTAGCCTGTTGCCAACTCAATGCGCCAACTCCAGCTGCAATAATAAAACTACCTGTCGTTTTGTTAACTTTGCTTTGTATTGTCGGAGTATTGATCAGTCGTCGTGCTTGGACAGCCAGAAGTCCGTATAAAGAAATGGTAATGACTGCCATTGTTACAAAGGATACTTCATAAACAAAAGCCTGAAGAACAAAGTTCTTGTTCGGATCAATAAACAAAGGCAGAAATGATACGAAAAACAGAATGGTTTTTGGATTGAGGCTAGTTACAACATAGGTGTGGGCAAATATTTTTATTGGATTTGAGTTCAGATTTTGGGCTTCAGAAAATGCTGTCGCGGGAGCGCGCCATTGTTTTATACCAAGATAGATCAAGTAGCAGGCTCCTAACCATTTGAATGTGGTGTAAAGTGTCGCTGAGCTAGCGAGCAAGGCGCCTACGCCGACTAGCGATGCTGTCATTGCTGTAATATCGCCTAGAACCACGCCTGCGCCTACAGCAATGGCTGCTTGCCTGCCGTGACTTAATGCGTAGGAAACAACCAATAACAATGTTGGTCCAGGAATAGGTAGTATTACTAATGATGCCAGAATAAATCCCAGCCAAAGTTCATAGTTCATATTGGACTTGTGAAAGGTTGATCATTTAACACAAGATAAATTATTGCTAGCGCTTATTCAATGCTACTAAAACAGCATTCAAAGCATCGTTCAGGTGCATAGTTATTGAAAATCATATGGGTACAGAATCGTTGCATAGTGAACGATTCTGAGCACCACAGTTCAAGCAGAGATAACTTAGTTACCCGTTGCAACAAAAGGTAATTTGCCATGCCATTCTGGTTTTTCGATAACATCTAACATATAAGCGGCAAGCTGCGCGGCATCCACTTTCATTCCCTGAGGATCTGTTTCAGAGCTTTTTAGCTGACCTTTTACTCCTTCGGCAATCATTGGCGGACGCACCGTAGTATGAGCTAAGCCAGAAGATCTCAAGATTTCAATTTCTAGCTCTTTCGCCGGTGTAATAACAGGCACCATGAAATGCATCATTAACCGCATTAACTTACGGGAAAATACAATCTTCTCTCCAGGGTAAGAAGCGCTTGCACCAGCCACATTCACAATACGCGTTAAGCCATTTTGCTTCATTACCTTAACCAATGACCGCATGGCATCGCCATAGACCTCAACCTTCGGGCTGCCTTTTCGCACTGGAGGCGGGCCTATCGTACTAACCACCAAATCCACTCCTTCAAGGGTGCTAGCCTGGTCTTCAGAGTTAAAATAATCCCCTTGTACAACTTCAACCTGATTTTGAAGGTCGCCCAATTTTGATGGATCACGTACAAGTACTTTTAAATCAATGCCTCTGGAAAAGGCTTCTTTCACAACGTGTCGACCTAAAAGGCCTGTCGCACCAAGTACTGCTATTTTCATATCATTCCTTTCTGACTATTAGAGGACCAATAAAAAGTCACAATTCGCTATTTCATTCATTTTATTAGCAAGCCTTATTTACACTAGAATCTTACAATCTTCATAAGTGATGCGGAACTAGCTATAATTGCGCTTTCTCGTTCCATTTTTGCACCACCAGCCAAACCAAGAGATGACACTACGATGAAGCATTTTGAGTGGGATGATTTACGTGTATTTTTAGCCATTTTCCGAGGCCGCTCTGTGAGAGCTGCAGCCCGACTTATAAAGGTCAGCCATTCAACGGTCTCACGTCGATTACAGGCAATGGAAGATCAGCTCGGATGCAAACTCTTTATTCGACAACCCGAAGGTTTTATATTGACCGAAATCGGTGAGGCCATGGTTGAGCGAGCAGAACGGATTGAGTCTGAAATCCTAAGCATGCAACGAGAAGTCTTTGGCCGAAATACGTCTCTTTCGGGCCCTATCCGCATATCTGCAATACCTCATATCGTGCAGAATTTATTGATACCGTGTGTTGCCGAGTTTACTGCCCTTTATCCAGATATTGATATTCAAATTAATGCTAGCTATGAGATAGCAAACTTAAGTCGACATGATGCAGACGTTGCTATTCGTATTCAAAAAACACCTGATGATCATTTAATAGGACACCGGATACCTGATATTGCAAGCGCGGTTTACGCCACACCTGATTATATTGAAACGCACCGATTTACTGGAGCTGAGCCAACGGGGCATTGGGTGGGATGGATATCCAATAACAAAGAGATGGCCAAATGGCATAATGAAACGCCCTTTTCCAACTGTAGAGTGAAACACTGTATTTATGAGCCATCAGCTCACCTTCAAGCGGTGAAAGCTGGGCTTGGGTGCTCAATTCTATTTTGTTTTATTGGCGATAAAGAGCCGTCTTTAGTTCGACTTCCGGGGCAAACAAAATTGAAATCCTCCCCTTGCTGGATTCTGACTCATCCAGACTTGCTGACAACGGAGCGGGTACGTGTCTTCGTCCGTTTTTTGCGCGAATCTATATACAAACGTGAATTGGAACTGAATGGAAACCCGACGGAATATTGATTAACCTTCAATAGTTCAAAAAATAAAGCCCCGATAAACGGGGCTTCACAAC
>NZ_JAKRFQ010000427.1 GCF_022347985.1 Photobacterium sp. OFAV2-7 | reverse complement strand
CCGATCTTACCGACTGCTACCACTTAAGGCCCAACATCATGCAGTTTAGCCCGCTCCCTATACCCAAGAAGCTTACATTGTTGCCCGGTTTCAAAAAGCCATGATCATGCGCCATCGCGGCGGTAACAGGCAAAGAAACACTGCCCATATTTCCCATCAGGCGATAGGTTGGGAATTCTTTACCAACAGGAATATTCAATGCATTTAACACCTGTTTCCGGTTAGATGCCCCTACTTGATGACAAATAACCTTATCGACCTGATCGACAACCCAGTTACGCTGCTCAAGAAAATGCTGCCAGGTATCACGCGCCAACTGAACCCCTTCCTTAAGCAGGCTCACACCGTCGGTACGCATATACTCACGGAACAACTGCGGCCCAACTTCCTGCAGGCCCCACTGGCAAAGGTCATGATGTTCCGGTGCCGACAGATGGCTCGCACCCAGCAATTGGTGCTGGCGAGTATTGCGAAGCGGAAGGCTACCGTCAGTCAGTAACACTGCAACAGCCCCCGAGCCACCGGTCAGCGTTGCCAGCGACTGGGCAAAGTTCTGCATGGTCGGTTCGGCCAGCATATGATCAATGGTGATGTCGACAATGTGACGGGCTGACTCACACGAAACCACCAGTCCTGCTTTAATCTGCCCCAGTTCGATACGGTTGGCGATATCCAGAATGCCGGAAAGCACGCCAAGACAGGCGTTGCTGATATCGTAAATGGCGGTATTGTTCGACACACCCAGCTCAGAGGCAATTCTACAGGCGGTAGCCGGTTCGTGCTGATCACGGCATACGCCGGTATAAATAACAGCGCCCAGATCCTCGACTCTTACACCCGTCTCATCAATCGATTTACGGGCTGCGGCCAGTGCGCCATCAGACAATACATGCCCTTTAGGCCACCAGCGACGCTCTTCGATCCCGGTTAATGCGGCAAGCTGCCCCATCGGGATTCGGAATTTCTGATACAAAGGAGCTAAACGGGATTCAAGCTCAGAGCTTGTGACCACTTGTGGTGCTAGCTCGTAAGCCAGACTATTGATAAAAACGCGGGAATATTTCATTCAACTATTGTAACTGCTCACTATCTCGGTCAAAACAGCACCGATCGTCATTTTTTATGCATACTTGCGCGTCATTGGAGCAAGAAAAGAACGAGGATTCAATAAAAACTGCCAGATAACGAGATGTAGGCTGGCTCATATGACCAGTACAAAAGGTATTATGTCAAAAGCTAACCTAATGTAGAGTGCCATTCGTGATACATATTCTTGCTCAGGCAAGATAGTATAAACCACCTTATAGATTGAGAGACAGAAACCAAGATGAGCAAGGTATATCATCACCCGGTACAAATTTATTACGAAGATACTGACCACTCTGGTGTGGTATACCACCCGAACTTCCTCAAATATTTCGAACGCGCCCGTGAACATGTTATTGATAGTGACAAGTTGGCGCGACTATGGAACGAGCATGGACTCGGGTTTGCGGTCTACAAGGCCAATATGATCTTCCAAGATGGTGTTGAGTTTGCAGAAGTTTGCGATATTCGCACTACGTTTACCCTAGACGGCAAATACAAAACCCTATGGCGTCAGGAAGTCTGGCGACCTGGAGCCACCCGGGCAGCTGTTATCGGCGATATCGAAATGGTCTGCCTGGATAAAGAAAAGCGTTTGCAGCCTGTTCCAGAAGAAATCCTGCGCTCCATGATGGATGGCTGATCCTAGCCAGCCTGGCTGCTTCAGACAGGCTGGACACACTACTATTCACACACCCTAGTTACACAAAACAACTCACACCAAAGCAATATCACGCATAGTAGCAGCTATTTGCTACGACCTCGATTCCACGTATTCCTGTCACCTTTCAATCATGCTTATTTGCAAAAATGAGGTATAGGTCAAGTTTTGACAAGAGTCTGAGTATTTGCACTAAATCAACCAAGTTAAATCATTAAATTCAATTAGTTATGAATATTGATAATACAATAAAAGAGATTTTCGATTTTATAACTGGTCTGAAGAGATCCTACCTCCCCATTCAGGCGATTGTAACGAAAAGCGACCTCGGGTAGGCTGCTGAGCCATCAACGGACGTAGCTGGCTTTCATAACGGATGGTAAGTACCTCCTTTTCTGATAATCGCAGCAGAATTATGATGGATACGACTTATATGTATGAAAGCTCTACCGCAAATCACCGAATGTCAGGAATATGCTACTGCTGATATGCACTATTCCACTCACAGCACATTCCGGCACATTGCTACCGCCAATCTCTTCCTAACTGGTGCATTTTCACACCGGTTATTACCATTTTTATTACACTTCTACCGACTTGCTTCGTATCTGTTGCCTACGCGCAGCACCTGCAACGAATATTTTGCACCCGATTTTCGGGTGCTCAGTGGAGACTCATAATGAGCCAAACCCCAAGCAACACGCATGAATCGCAAGAAGATAAGCGACTCAACAAGCGTCTGAAAGACATGCCAATCGCTATTGTTGGTATGGCAAGTATCTTTGCGAACTCACGTTACCTGAACAAATTCTGGGATCTGATCAGCGAAAAGATTGACGCGATCACCGAAGTACCTGAAACACACTGGCGCCCTGAAGACTACTACGATGCAGATAAGAGCACCCCGGATAAATCTTACTGCAAACGTGGCGGCTTCATGCCGGAAGTAGACTTCAACCCAATGGAGTTTGGTCTGCCACCAAATATTCTTGAATTAACAGATACCTCTCAGCTTCTATCGCTAATCGTGGCCAAAGAAGTCTTGGCCGACGCCAAACTGCCGGCAGATTACGACCGCGACAAGATCGGTATTACACTCGGTGTTGGTGGCGGCCAGAAGATCAGCCAGAGCCTGAATGCCCGTCTTCAGTACCCTGTTCTGAAGAAAGTCTTCAAAAACAGCGGGATCAGTGACGAAGACAGCGAGATGCTGATCAAAAAGTTCCAAGATCAGTACATTCACTGGGAAGAGAACTCATTCCCGGGCTCACTGGGCAACGTGATTGCGGGCCGTATCGCAAACCGCTTTGATCTTGGCGGTATCAACTGCGTCGTTGATGCAGCCTGTGCCGGCTCTCTTGCCGCGCTTCGCATGGCCCTTGGAGAACTGGTCGACGGCCGCAGCGAGATGATGATCACCGGCGGCGTCTGTACCGACAACTCGCCAACCATGTACATGAGCTTCTCCAAAACACCGGCCTTCACCACCAACGAAACCATTCAGCCGTTTGATATAGATTCAAAGGGAATGATGATTGGTGAAGGCATCGGCATGATCGCACTGAAGCGCCTTGAAGATGCTGAGCGCGACGGCGACCGTATCTATTCCGTTATCAAAGGTATCGGTGCCTCTTCGGACGGTAAGTTCAAGAGTATCTACGCTCCTCGTCCTGAAGGTCAGGCAAAAGCCCTCAAGCGTGCCTATGATGACGCGGGCTTCGCTCCTCATACCCTTGGCCTGCTAGAAGCCCACGGCACCGGAACCGCTGCAGGCGACGTCGCGGAATTCAAGGGGCTGAACTCGGTATTCAGCGAAGATAACGACGAGAAGCAGCACATTGCATTGGGTTCGGTGAAATCTCAGATTGGTCATACCAAATCGACAGCGGGAACAGCGGGCCTGATCAAGGCTGCACTGGCACTGCACCACAAAGTGCTGCCGCCGACAATCAATGTCACCACCCCGAACCCGAAACTGGCTATTGAAGATTCGCCTTTCTACCTCAACACCCAGACTCGTCCATGGATGCAGCGTGTTGATGGTACTCCGCGTCGTGCGGGTATCAGCTCATTTGGTTTCGGCGGTACCAATTTCCATGTCGTGCTTGAAGAATATAACCAAGAACATGCCCGTGGTGACAAATATCGTCAACGTGAAGTTGCGCAAACATTGCTGTTCAATGCGCCCTCTCGTGAAGCATTACTTGCAAGCCTGAAAGAAACGGCAGCAGATATTGCAAGCAGCAACACCGATCTCCAGACACTGGCTAAAACCCATGGGTTACGTAGCATAGACTCCTCCCATGCACGTTTAGGCCTCGTTGTTCAATCCGCTCATGACCTCCAGGCTCAGCTAGCCCAGGTCATTTCAACGCTTGAAAAGCAGACAAAAACACACTGGCAGCTACCAAACGGGACCAGCTACCGTGAATCAGCGCTTGTCTCTGAGCAAGGTTCGGCGAAAGTCGCTGCGCTCTTTGCCGGCCAGGGTTCACAATACCTCAATATGGGTCGTGAG
>NZ_JAKRFQ010000426.1 GCF_022347985.1 Photobacterium sp. OFAV2-7 | reverse complement strand
CCAGATTGTGGCAGGGATTCCAGATTGACCACCAGAAACCACGCTCGGAACGTGAATACCAGGTAGTAAGCAGCTTGGCACATGGTGGCCAGCCCCAGCCTTGAAAGAAGGCATTGCATGTCCACAATACGGCGAACATGATCAGCGACGAGCTCAATCCGAAACAAATATTGATGATGCCTGTTGCTATCAAGCCCAGCCCCATGAAGTAGCTTGGGTTTGACTGATCACTCACCATGCCGGATACAAACTTCGAGATCCCGTAGGTGATATAGAATAGGGTGCCGAGAAAGCCGATATCTGAATGCGTCAGGCCTAAATCTGCCAGCATTGCCGGCATGGCGAAGTTCAGACTTTTTCGGGTGAAATAAAAAACGCCATAGCCGATATACATCGAAAACATCAAATGTAAGCGCCAGTGTTTGTAGGTGGCGTCAATTTGCTGTTTGTCCGATATGGTCTGCGCTGGCTGTTCTGATGTAAGAAAACCCATCATGGCGGCGCTATCTCCCTATTGCTGAATCGATAGTACGTAAACGATTACTGAAATGGATGAGACAGGTTTTTAAATGCCTAGGAAAATTTCCTAGTTTGTCTCGGTTGTTGGCATTTTTGTGGGCAAGTTAACAATAAATCGTGTGCCGGGGCCGGACTGGATGGAGAGGCTACCTCCCAATGCGCTTACCCGTTCCTCGATACCTTTCAGACCTTGTCCCTTGGTGCGCCAGTTGTCCGGCAGGCCGCAGCCGTTGTCACGCAGCTCCAGGCTAAACATGGTCCCCGGCATCAGGCTGAGCTGTACCTCGGTGGCCTGTGAGTGCTTGCTTACATTGTTGAGGAGTTCTTGCACAATGCGGTAGAGGGTCACGGCGGTAATGTCATCCAGCTTGTGGTTGGCGATACCGATATTGAACTGAAAGTCGATATTGCGCTCGGCAAATTTCATTTCGTGAGCCAGCTGACGCAGGGCGTTTTCCAGACCTAACTCATCGAGAATTTGCGGACGCAGTTGGGTTAACAACTGCCGGGTTGAGCCATGGATTCGCATCGACAATGAGTGAATAGCGTCGGCAATGTTCTTGGTGTTTTCGTCCTGGGAGGTCCGGTTGGCAAGCATGGCCTGGATCTGGATGGCCGTGATGTTCTGGCCGATTTCATCGTGGAGTTCTCTGGCGACAGACTTGCGAATGTCTTCTTCAACCTGAACCAGCTGCCGGGCAAGGTGTTGCTTGTTATTTAGCTCTTGCGCCAGTTCTTGGTTGACCTGCTGTAGCCGCTGGGCCAGCAGATATTGGCGGCTGATGGCTATCCCGAGCCCGAGTCCTACCAGTGCCTGGGTCGTGATAAAAACTTTCAGTTCCTGATCGCTGGAGAAAGAGCCGGAGATCTGCCGTGCTGTGGTCAGCAATATACTGTTCATTACCGAGGCCAGAACCCCGCCCTGCCAGCCATAGCGGTATGCCATAAAAATATTGGGCAAGAGCATTACCAGCAGAACCAGCGGCTCCATCTGATCGATGAAGGTGAGCTCAGCGAATAGGCCGATAGAGAAAAACACAATCGTCCACAACAGGGCAGAGGGCCTGATAGTGATTTCCTGATGGATCAGCGTCGGGCTTAGCGGTTCCCAGACCTTGTTGAGATAGTCATAGAGCAGGTAGAAAAACGGGGTCAGCAGGATCCCGCCGGTGATGGCACTGATGGTACCGGAAAAAGCGTAACCTGCAGGGAAGGCCAGCGGCTTGCTCAGCAGCAGTATCATCAGGCCGATTGCCAAGCCGTGGACCAGAACCAGCGCAACCAGTGCCAGCAGTCGTTGCCAGTAGGTAGTCAGTTGTTGCCAGAATGAAGTAAAGGGGAAGGCGAGGAAATAGCTGACAAATGGGCTGAGCAGCAAGAGCCAGTCGTGAGGTTCGCTGTGGAGCATCGACAGCAGCCAGCCGCTGATAGCCAGTTCGCTGACGAGATAAAGCGCCCAGAAGCGGCGGGGTGTCAGCACCAATACTGCCAGCTTGAGTCCGACGGGGAGAAACAACCCGGCCAGAAAAAGGTCGGGCGAAAGATAGCTGCTGATACTCCAGAGGCAGAACCAGCTGATTGTAAAAATCACAAAGCTAAAGGCAAAGGAAAAGTATTTGCCCAGGGTCTGGCTTTCTTCTTTCATTACTCGTCCAGTAGTTTGTGCTGGAGAGCAAACCGGATCAGGTCGACGTTGTTGGACAAGTTCAGCTTGCTGAGAATATTGGCCCGGTGAACATGGATTGTTTTATGGCTGATGGAAAGCGCCACCCCGACTTCTTTGACATCCATCCCTTTGATGAGGTGATTGAATACCTCACGCTCGCGTTTGGTGAGTTCGTCCAATGCTTTGGGTTCGGCCGGTGCATTGCTGAGGTTGAACAAGGCATCGGCGCACAGGTAACGATCACCGCTGGCAACAGTGCGTATGGCGGTAACCAGCTCTCCCGGGCCACAACGTTTGGAGAGGTAGCCACAGGCTCCGGCTTCTATCGCCTTGCTGACGAAAGAGGCCGAATCATAGATGCTGAGAATGATGGCGCGAAAGTTGGGATTGTCTTTTTTTAGGCGCTCTAACAGGCTCAGCCCGCTCTCATCCGGCATGGAAATATCAATCACCGCGACATCGACTGTTGCCCGTGACAGCGCAGAGAAGGCATCCTTGGCCGAGCTATATTCTCCCTTCACTTCTATATCAGATTCAACGTTCAGAAGCTGGGCAAAACCGGAACGTACCATGATGTGGTCATCGACCAGGGCGACAGAAATCATTTTCACATCCTTTGTTATTTTTGGAATCGTCGCAAATTGATTTGGTGCATTCAATTCACTCATAACGTGATGTGATGCCAGTCGCGAAATATATTTCATAATCATGAACATGGTGCGCCGTAAATGATAAATGTCTCAATTATCACTTTTCCTACAATTTACTGGCCGCCAGAAATCTAAGGCTGACGGCGTTCTTTATTTCCCTGTAGTGACAACGTCACAATATGAAATCTGTTGTAAATGTGAACTAGGTATTGCTGCTTTTTTGATCTATCTCAAAGAGGTATATCCTTTACCTCCTTTGAGGTATGCCCTGTCGATTTTTTAAGCATAAATTATTAATAGTCCACACAAAAAGTGCGTATTAAGTGGCAGGGCCAATTCGTAACCTACACCCTACCTGCCAACACTGTCTTGCCGCTTAAACATGCACTCCTTAATGGTTTGGGGTGGTGTGATGCCTGCCTGGGAGGGCTCAATAAATGAAGGATTACCATGTCTGCAGTTTGGTTGTGTATGTGTCGGCCGAGCATGCCGAATCGGTAAAGAAAACCATAGAGAGCCTGAAAGGGGCCGAAGTACCTGTAAGCAATGAAATAGGAAAGATGGTTGTGGTGCTTGAGGGAGACAGCAAGGACGGGTTGGTAGAACGCTTCGAGAAAATCAAAACATTGCCCGGCGTAATAACCGTCACTCTGGTGTACCACCAAATGGATGAGCAATCTGAGCTTAAGGAAGCCAACAATGACAGTCAGTAGACGTAGTTTCTTAAAGGCCAATGCAGCGGCAGCCGCCGCGGCAGCAGCGGGTTTGACGATACCTGTTTCTGTTGCCCAAGCTGCTGGTGAAGACAAGAATGTTAAATGGGACAAGGCACCGTGTCGTTTCTGTGGTACCGGCTGTAGCGTGCTGGTCGGGACGCAAAACGGCCGGGTGGTGGCATCCCAGGGGGATCCGGACGCGCCGGTAAACAAGGGCCTGAACTGTATCAAGGGCTATTTCTTGCCTAAGATCATGTACGGTAAAGACCGCCTGACCCAGCCGATGTTGCGTAAAACCGACGGGGTTTACGATAAGGACGGTGAGTTCACGCCGGTAAGCTGGGATGAAGCCTTCGATGTGATGGCGGATAAATTCAAGCAGGCACTGAAGGAAAAAGGGCCAACCTCGGTCGGGATGTTTGGTTCCGGGCAGTGGACGGTTTGGGAAGGCTATGCAGCTGCCAAGTTGTACAAGGCCGGTTTCCGCTCTAACAATATTGACCCCAATGCCCGTCATTGTATGGCATCGGCGGTAGTCGGTTTTGCTCGTACCTTTGGTATGGATGAGCCGATGGGTAGCTACGATGATCTTGAGCATGCCGATGCCTTTGTGCTTTGGGGCTCGAACATGGCAGAAATGCACCCCATCTTATGGACTCGTCTGACTGACCGCCGACTGTCGTCAGACAAGGTGAAAGTGGCGGTGTTGTTGACTTTTACCCACC
>NZ_JAKRFQ010000425.1 GCF_022347985.1 Photobacterium sp. OFAV2-7 | reverse complement strand
TCGATATGTGCTCCGCCACTTAATGAACTGGAATGTGAATAAGATTCGTACTAAAGGAATCTCAAATAAAAAAGTAAATTAAACAGACGATAACGTTTGTTTTTACTCCCTCTATTTCGACCAAGTGCAGTATCAGAGATTAAAGGTATATCATTCAATAAGAATAGATGTCGCACAGTTGATATCTATTCTGTAGTTGGGGTTTCAACAATAGCGCTTTGTCGGTTGGGTAAACCAACTTCGAGCTGGCGTCGTTTGGGTTATGCTCGCGGGTATACATGGAAACAACTAGAGGCGCTGTTATGCGCCTCTGAATGTTATTTAATAAACAATTAGTTAAATGTGGTCTAAGCGGATGTGGCTATTTTTCAGATCATCACGCGTAATGCCTTTACCATCATTCATCGCATTAAACTGGCGTAATAGCCCGGCAAGAGCATGGATAGAAGCAAGCAGATCACCCGTGTGGGCAGATTCTGACGATGTATGCATGTTACGAATTGGGTATCCAATGGTGATTGCCGCACTATCAACGCCGGCTAACGCAGCTGCCATACCATCGGTACCCATATCACGACCAGAGAAGTCTAGCTGGTAAGGAATATCTTGCTCACGGCAGACATTTTCTAGAGACTGAACTAAAAACTCTGAAATGACAGAGCCTCGGCCAATGGTAAAGCCATCACCCATCTTAAGTGGGTTCATTTTACGGTTACCAATTCCCGGTGCCGCTTCGTAGTCATGGTTTACATCAGTAGCAATTAATACGTCTGGCTTAAGCTCACCCACTAACTGTGTAGAACCAAATCGGCCAATCTCTTCATGGGTGGCAATGGTATAAAGGACACGAACATTATCAAGACCTTCTTCTGCCACCAAACGTGCAATCTCTGTCACAGAGAAACAACCCAGACCATTATCTAAGTAAGCACCATAAAAAGTATCCTGAGATACACCATGCTTAATTGGGCGGTCTAAAAGAATCGGGTCACCCGGACGTAGCCCTAAAGCTTCAACTTGTGCTTTACGATCTTTGCCATAGGTGTGCAGCTCCAGATAAATTGATTCTGGCTTGATACCTTGTTCACCTGTGCGCTGAGCTGGAGTGGAGAAGTGAATCGCACCCAGAGCTTCAACAGTGCACCCTTCGATCACTTTGAACTTACCAGCTTCATCCGGGTGTTGGCAAAATACTTTGACTTCATGACCAATCAGAGTTGTAGGCAAGAAAGAATCGGTGTTAATCCATACTTTACCGTCGTCATCAATTTTGCGTACCTGCATGCGAATTTTGTCAGCGTGGCCAACAATCATCACGCTTACCAGATCATCACGACCAGGATGCGAATCAAAAACTAACCCTGCATTCCCTTTAAACTGATGAATTCCCCATCCGGCTGGCATAAAAGATTCAAATTCAGGTTTAATAACGCCATAGCTCATTGCGGCTTCAAAACCAATTGGCGAAGGCGAGGCCAGTACCTTCTTCATAAACTCAAATTGGTCGTGCGGCATAGTGGTTTGCCAAGCGTGTTTTTGTTCCGTGTTGTTCTCTAAACTCATTATTTAGCTCTTTTAATCTATTTGGGTGTAAAGCAATCTTACTGCCAATTTTCCATATGCCAGTATTTTGATATGGAAATTTACCATAGAAGAAAGCCGTTAACCTAAAGCTTGTTATGCTTAATTAAGAACAAGAGGCATCTATTTGTGATCTGCTTCATCAAAGTGGCGTATTGGTTATTACCAAGTGTCGTCTTCCAAATAAACTATGTGCAACTTTCAATTTACTGGGCAGTCCCATGTGTGAAAGTTAGTTTAAGAAGCGATTATCTCAAACTGCTAAGCGATGCTGCCATTTGCTTTTCATACTTATCGAGCAGTTCGTATCGCTTACAGTACATTTTTCTCTTGGTGCGATTTAGCGTGCTTAGATCTCTTCGAGTTTTATTCAAAGGCAGCTTGAATCTATACTTGCTGTGTTTCTCCCCTTTTAGCTCAGTGCAAAAGGCGTCATAATCGAAAAATACTTTCTTGCGTTGTTTGTGGGTGCGAAAGCGTGACGCGCTGTAAACGTGCCCCTTGTTAGTGACGCAATAGACGTTCCTGATGCCAAAGTGTCGTGCAAACATCAACGTCAGCTCAACAATAAGCGCTTTAGGGCGCATTCCATGCTGAGCTTTTGTAAGGGACTTAATGATATCAGGAAGACTTTCTGTTCTTCCCCTTGAACCCTGTACGCAACCAATAAACAGATCTCTGTTTTCAGTAATATTGAATGTGGTGAAGTAAATATCTTGCGACAGTTCATTTGTTATTGCCAAACCTAGACTACCTTCACGCCATTCCCCCATATAAAGGCGTACATCGTAGTTCTCGCTATTTTTACCCTGGATTGAAAATAGTTTGTATCCTTGTTCTGAGTAGACTTCCTTACACTTTTTACCAAGTTCGGTGGACATGAAATTGAAAT
Source organism: Photobacterium sp. OFAV2-7 (assembly GCF_022347985.1). Taxonomy (GTDB): domain Bacteria; phylum Pseudomonadota; class Gammaproteobacteria; order Enterobacterales; family Vibrionaceae; genus Photobacterium. Next base: position 1,803 of record NZ_JAKRFQ010000425.1, on the reverse strand, counting down.
GAGCATAAAGGTTTCTTAGGCGAGTCTTTTTGTCCCAATCAGCACACACATGAGGGTGCATTGGTTGATCGTAGATTTTTGGTCTCAGCTTAAAAAGTTCTCTTATGTTCTTGTCATTCTGCATTGATTGCATAGCTTTTGCCGTTCCAGGACTAGCTATATACCGGAAACAGAACCTACATTGATCTCTGTAAACGCTGTATTTTTTTTGGGGCCCGTATATTGTTTTAGAAATATTGTATAACGTCTTTAGCTTCATCAATGATTCCATAATTATAATTATTAATGCTGCAGGGAATTATGCTGAAGAGATATAAAAGCTACTGTATGGGTTTGTGTGAGTTTGTCAGAAATGTCATTACAATTTGAAGTATCCAACCTAGCAGGAACAATACAACTTAGAGCCGGGTAATAGGCAAGTTACTTGTCATAGGCGTCCCCCAATCCCAGTATATTGGGGGAGCGCCTGAGCACTTCGTTCCTAATGCTTGCGACTATGTTCCGTTGCGCTTGGTGTTGATGATCTAAGGCTTACTTCGCAAGCTCCGCGGCGGTGTCGACAAAGATGCCCTGAATATCATTTGCTTCACGCTCCGTTTGTCCGCCGTGCTTAAGAAATGCCTTGATAATGGCCTGTGTCTTCTCTTCCTTTGCACGCTCCAGGAAGTAGCGCAATTCCAATTCAGCACCAGCATTTTCATCTTTGATTGATGTCTCGATGATCGCTTTGTACATCACGATATCTCGAACTTCAAGCTGGCTAATCACCCCAAGTGTTTGAGCCAGGAAGGCATCCATTTCTGCCTTCGGTACATACTGGGTAATAATGTTCAATGCTTCTGCCTGTTGGGCGGTAAAGTCATTACCTAGAAGCAACGCTTGTAGTGCCTTGTTTTTACCCATTCTTCTTGCAAAATGAACCGCACCCTGGCCGCCAGTCGGGATGTTGACGTGAATTTCAGGCTGGGCAAAGGCGGCAGTTTCTGTGCCGTATGCCAAGTCACACGCCATGACGAACTCATTACCGCCCCCTCGTGCTACACCGTTTACCACAGCCACAGATACTTGCTTCATTGCTTTAATGTTGGCAATCATGTGATTGAACTCGATAGATGCCGCTTGACCACCCTGAGTACCGTTGATCACATGCAAATCTAAGTGAGCCAGGAAGAACTTTTCGTGGAGTGATTTGAATACCACCACTTTTGTATCGCGGTCATCTTTTAGCGATAGCAGGAACTCGTTGATTTCGTTTATCAGCTCAATCGTCAGAATATTCACTGGCGGATTATTGATAGCGACTGTTGCGATACCGTTGTTGTGGGTAATCGATAGTGTGTTCATGGAATCTTCCTCACTTGAGTAAATAGGCTCTGTCAGTTCAAGCCCTCAATGTGTGGTTACTATAGGAGTATTATAGGTGAGGAAAAATGCGCTAACTGGCATATAATTGGTGCTATTAGTGCAACAAAAAGAAAGCATATGGATTTTTCTAGTCGATTATTGCTGCTACTCGAAGTGATAGAACTTGGTTCATTCACCAAAGTGTCCGAGCAAAGAAATGTTGATCGATCGGTCATCTCTAAACATATCAGCCGATTAGAGGATGAGCTTGGCGTTCGTTTGCTAAACCGAACGACACGTTCGTTATCTTTAACTGCCGCAGGGAACGAAATGGTGAATCAGGCCAAGTCATTGCGGACTTTGCTAAATGATACACATCGGCTGGCACAGAATTACCATGCCGAGCCCAAGGGCGTATTGCGCATCACCAGCTCGACCTTGTTTGGTCGCCAGTATGTT
>NZ_JAKRFQ010000424.1 GCF_022347985.1 Photobacterium sp. OFAV2-7 | reverse complement strand
ACATATCACCGTAACCGACGGTTGAGGCGGTGACGAAGAGGTAATAGATAAAGTCGGTAAACGACCGGGTAAGATCGTTTTCACCGGCAATCCGTAACAGTATCCAGCTGATTGCACTGTAGCTAAGCAGGGTAACCAGTAGGTTTCGTCCGTTCAATTGGGTGAGGTTTCGTACGGCCCACCGCTGAAAGAGAATCCATAACGACATGATTACCTCCGCTTGCCTGAGTGCGAACTGTGTGTCAGTAATAAAACCAAAGTAACAGCCTTACTTACCTAAAATACGAGCCAGTTCGTCTTCAGCCGATGTTTTGCCGCCAGAGGTAATACCGGCATCGGCCAGTTTCTTGTCAAGGCTGCTACCTGACTGCTCTTCCGCCATCTCAGCCGCGGCTTCTAGCTGGGCCGACTTTTCAGCCTGGCGTCGCTTGATGCGCTCGAGTGACTCAACGGCCGTGTGCATTTTGGCATTGGCACCGACATTGGTGGCCGATACGGCAGATTGTGCTTTTTGCACCGCTTCGTTGGCTTTGACGACATCAACTTGCTGTTCTAGCTGGCGCAGCTTGTCTTTGGCTTGTGCAATGTTGGTACGCATGCTTTTTTCTGATGCGACAAACTGATCCAGATACACTTGCTCGGCATCCTGTTCGTTGCGCAGAGCGGCAACTTTCTGGGCGCACTCCAGGGCTAGCTCCTGCTGGCCTTTGTCCATGGCGGCACGCGCGTGGCCTTCGTACTCTTCGATACCGTTATTGATGGCATCGACTTTTTGCTGGGCCAGCTTGCGCTTGGCGACAATGCTGACAAGGGCTTCGTCAGAGCGGCGCAGCTCCTGTTTTGCTTCGCGGATTTCCTGGTCGAGAATGCGCAGTGCCTGGTTGTCGGCAATACTCTCTGCAGCCTCGTTGGCACCGCCCTTGATAGCGGTAAATAGTTTTTTCCAAACACTCATGATGCGCTCTCCGTTAGGTGATCCTGATACAGCTCGATGAAGGCTTCGACATTGCGGAATAGAGTAGCGACTTCAATGAGGATACTCTCGGCTTTTGACTGGGATGAGAGTGAGCCAAAAGCGACATAGTAGCTTTCGCCGTCAATTTCATTGATACCTATGGTCGATAGCGGGAACATTTTGTGAGTACGCAAGATCAGATCATTCAAAGCATGAATGTTATTGACCTGCTGGTGCGGGAATAGCAGTACCTCTACCAGGATCTGTTCACCAGCAACGGCAAGGTATGCGTCGATGTTATCTTCGTTGCTGATAACAAGTGTTTGGTCATGCTCTTTGACTTCCCAGCCGTCATGCTCAGACAGTACAGGGAGAAGATCGTTTAATTGCCACGTCATTAGTCATACCTTATTTAAAGTGGTCGGGGTAAGAAAAACGTATTCTTATTATGAGTTTAAACTGTTGAATTAACATCATTCCATAGCGAATTTGTTGCTGTTTTGTGAGCCGATGTGAGATTTGTCGGACAGGTTTAGCTCTCTTTTCGTCATATCGCAGTTCTCAATAGTATGAACTGCCTCTATAGCGAAAGGACAAATGTCCTCTCTTTGCCGCCGGTGGAGATTTTATAATCAGCATCTATTAGGCGAATAAATACAAGCCGGACAGAAAATACGAATAATCAATCCGGTTTAATCTGATTATAGGAACCACTCTATGAATGTACTCGTTATCGATGGACATCCAGACCTACAGGCATCAACAGCCAATGCGGCAATTTACAGGCATTATCAGCAGGAAACGGATTGGTTAATTCACAATCTGGCCGTGTATCAGGGTGATATTAAAGAAGAGCAGGCAGCGCTGTTAAGGGCTGATGTGATTGTTGTGCAGTTTCCTTTGTATTGGAGCACTTTTCCCGCGGTACTGAAAAAGTGGATTGATGACGTGTTCACCTATGGCTTTGCCTTTGGTCCCGACGGCAGCAAGCTGAAGGACAAGAAACTTGTTTTTTCAATCACCGCCGGTGCAACAGCGGACTCTTATAGCGAGAGCGGTTTTAATTTCATGCCGTTTGGCGAATACCAGAAAGCCTTCGAGCATGCGTTCCGTGCCGCGGAAATGGATATTGTCGATACGGTTGTGACGTTCGAGCTGAATGCTGATCCCAATGAGGGCGGCGACAAAGCCAAGACACTCGAACTGGCGCAGGCACATGCCCTGCAAGTGATGAATACCGTCAATGCACTAACAGGGAAATAACAATGGTTCAGTCTGTACTAGGTATTATTACGCTGCTGAGCATCGGGTTTATTTTCTCTGAAAACCGCAAAGCCATTAGCTGGCGTGCGGTTGCCGGGGCGTTTACCGTTATTCTGGTGGTTGCTTTCTTTGTGTTGGCGACTGATATGGGAGCTGGTGTATTACTGTCTATATCTAACGCGGTTGGCAATGTCTTTGGCTATGGTGCAGAGGGAATTCAATTTGCCTTTGGCAGCCTGGTGAATTTCAGTGTTGATGGCATCGGTTTTGTCTGGGCGCTTCAGGTATTGCCGCAGATCATCTTTACCGCCTCGTTAACGTCATTGCTTTATTACCTCGGCATTATGCAGTGGTTCGTTTACATCATTGGTGGCGGCCTGCAGAAGGTACTGGGTACCTCACGTGCGGAATCAATGAATGCTGCCGGTAATATCGTTTTAGGCCAAACGGAAGCCCCTCTTCTGGTGAAGCCTTATCACCGTGTTCTGACCCGTTCGCAAATTTTTGCGGTGATGGTAGGCGGATTGTCATCCATTGCGGGTTCGATTCTGGCGGGACTTGCCGGGATGGGTGTTGAGCTTAACTACCTCATCATGGCGTGTTTCATGTCTGCACCTGCTGGCCTGATGTTTGCCAAGCTGATCATTCCAGAAACTGAAGTCACTATCGATGAGGTGCCTGAGTTACCTGATGATGAAAAACCGACCAGCTTTATCGATGCGGTTGCGAAAGGGGCAATTGCCGGGGTAGGAATTGCCGCTATTGTTGGTGCGGTGATCATCTCATGTATCGGTCTTATGGCACTGCTGAACGGTGGCCTGAATGCAATCGGCGAAATGGTCAATATCACCGGGTTGTCGGTTGATATGATTCTCGGCTCCTTATTCTCACCAGTTGCCTGGCTGATCGGTATTCCATGGGAAGAGGCATCCATTGCCGGATCCTTCCTGGGTCAAAAGATCGCAATGAATGAGTTTGTCGCTTTCGCCAATATGGGCAAGATCGTCATGACCGAGCGCTCAACAGCCATCATGACTATCGCACTTTGTGGTTTTGCCAACATCGGCTCTGTCGCTATGGTATGTGGCGCACTGAGTAAAATGATCCCGACTAAAGCAGGTGTTATCGGCCAAATAGGCATGAAAGTACTGCTTGCTGCAACATTGGCCAACTTGATGAACGCCACTATCGTCGGTCTGTTTGTATAATTTAGAAATAGTATGGCTAGAGGGGATGACTCTCTAGCCATTGAATTTAATTGTTTTGAATCTTGTTACTAGCTAGAAAATTTCATAATGCCAAGCTCAATAGCACTCTTGAAATCGACTTTGTTCTGAACAAGGGCGCTCAAGGTGGCTTCACTCAGTAACAACACAGACTTTTGGTCTAATGATGTCGGTGATGAGTGAATATCTACACTGCTATCTATTGTCATCCTGGACCAAAGATGGCTGTCCACCAGATATATATAAGCAACAGACTTAAGCTCACTGTTATGCTGCTTTACCAATAATTTTAGCCACCAGCTTGCACGCCTTAACCCTTGTTGCCCTTTCAGCTCATCAATAGTTTCCAGTTGTTTGAGCTCAAGTGCCTCTTGTGTTGCAATCGCCACATCAAGCGAGCCCGGAAAGCTCTCGGTGAAGGGATTATTGAACTGCCCGTCATAAGAGCAAGCCCGTACAGAGAAACTTGCTCCCAGAGAAGCCAAACTTAATAGCATCAACCAATGTAATGGCTTCATCTGTTTCTCCTATGGAGTAACAATGTTGAACCAGAAGTTGAAGTTATCCAGCATCCCCACAAAGTCTTTGAAGGCTTCCTTATCACCTTTCAATTCTATCTTTCCACTGGAAATAGCTTTTTCCAGAGTGATGATGCCGAGTTGAATATTGTCTAAGGATTCTTTGGTCAACGTGAGAGTGACATCGGGTTTGTCACTCAATTTAGTGGTGTGGTTGAGTACGGAATTCTCGATATACAGTGTGTACTGCTCTTCAAGGTCGGTAAAATCAATATTTATAGCGTATTGTTTGCCGGCCGCTTTTTCAGGCAGAAGTCTTACCG
>NZ_JAKRFQ010000423.1 GCF_022347985.1 Photobacterium sp. OFAV2-7 | reverse complement strand
ACATGGCTGCGATGGTGGGCATGGTGTAACGAACAAAGAGCCGGAAGATAGAGTCATTCCGCAGCGATAAGTGAGAAGCCGTGCTGGATGCTGTCATGTAACGTCTTATTCAACAAAAATATAACACTGAAGGTGCCGCTATAGTAAAGGATAAGTGCGATTTGAGTTATCGCAGCGATCACTATATTGGCTATCGTTCGCTATTGAAGTTGATAGTAAGCCGTGAGAAGAAGGTATCGATGCACGGTTTTATTACTGCCGTTGCGCTTGAGCGGATGGTGGATCTGATGTTGCCCTCCAGATAACAAGTATTGTTGCTGCAGGCAGTGGGGCAGGGTGTTGGTACATTCTTGAAGGCGGATTCCATCGGCCAGATAATCATTGATGTTGACGGGTAACTGGCCAAGCCACCAGGCAGGAATTTCTTTGCTGGCCTTGCTGCGGTCAAACCAATGGTCGGATACGATCAGCAGGTGATGTTGTTTGTTCTCATCGATTTGCTGGCAGGCAGTATTGACAGATTGAACCAGTGCTTCACGGCGAGCCAGATTGGCACTGACCAGGCGGTGGGCAATAATCCACAAGTTAAATTCGGCGGTCTCAATACGAAAGATTGGTTGTTCAAGCGCATCACCTTGATGACATTGGTGCAGTTCGGCGGGAATATCGGCTTTATTTAGCGTCGATAAAATCCGACGGCACAAGGTTTTGCCCAAGTGGTTTCCACGCATTCCCCGGTTATGAACTGTTGGATAATGTTGCTCGCACAACTGCAAGCAGTCAGCCTTGAACTGATGAATGCTGACTGAAAGAAGATCACTGACCAAGAACGAAACGCCCCATAACACAATACCACTTGCTCAGCCCGGAATGATGATGTGGTGGATTCCAGACTGATAATACCGACTATCACAAAGCCTAATCGTATCAGAAAAAAACATTTTCCCTTACGGTTTTTCAAGCGTTTAGTGATCAAAGAAGACGCATGATAGCGACTTCTTTGATCTTAGTGACATGTTTGATGTTATGAACGAGTTGACGGGCTGCGGTTGATACTGGTGAATGTCGGTAGCCAGCGTCTGAATGTCTTGTGACGAAATGCCAGTAATATCAATGCGCCAGCAATATAGATAGCCGGTTCGGCAAGACCGGATTTTACTGACCAGTAGTAGTGGATTGGAGCCAGCAGCAACGCCAGATAAACCCAGTTGTGTAGTTTTTGCCATTTCGGCCCGAGCCGCCGTTGCATGCCCTGTGTAGAGGTAACAGCAAGGGCAAACAGGATGAGCCAGCTGATTGCGCCGACAGTCAGATATGGCCGGTCAACGATTTCGCTCGCCAGCAATGAGATGTCGAAGCTGAGATCAAGCGCCAGATAAACCAGCAGATGAATCGCTGCCCAGAAAAAGCTGTACAGGCCAACCAGACGACGGACCTTGACCAGCTGCCCCATTTTAAAACGGCGGGCAATCGGTGAGATAAGCAAGGTAATCATCAGGGTATTCAAGGCTGCCATGCCGGTGAAATGACTCAGTCCCTCGACAGGATCGGCCCCGAGCCCGCCGGTCATTGTCTGGGCTATCATCATGGTTAGAAAGCCCAGGCTTACCAGGTGAATAATGACCTTAAGCACTGTGATATGTCGAGGCGTGATTTTCATTCGCATTGTTCCTCATTATTGCTTTTGCTGACTAGTACTGTTTTCTGAGATCCATGCCTTTGTATAGCCCGGCCACTTCATCGGTATAGCCATTAAACATCAGCGTTGGCTGACGTCTGCTGCTGAACAAGCTTCCTTCGCCGATGAAGCGCTCACTTGCCTGGCTCCAGCGCGGATGATCGACTTTCGGATTGACGTTGGCATAGAAGCCGTATTCATGCGGTGCGAGGCGGTTCCATGTTGTCGGAGGCTCTTTGTCTGTCAGGGTAATTCGGACAACTGACTTGATGCTCTTAAAGCCGTATTTCCAAGGCACGACCAGGCGGAGCGGAGCGCCATTCTGCGGTGCCAGCGTCTTGCCGTACAGGCCAACCGATATGAGTGCCAGCGGATTCATTGCCTCATCGATTCTGAGCCCTTCGACATAAGGGTAGTCAATCCCGCCACCGAGCCGGCGGGAGGCTTGTCCCGGCATACGTTTGGGATCGTACAGGGTTTCGAATGCAACATATTTTGCCTTGCTCATCGGATTGGCTTTTTTCAGTAACTCCGCCAATGGGAAGCCAATCCAGGGAACGTTCATCGACCAGGCTTCAACACAGCGTAGTCGGTAAATACGCTCTTCAAGAGTGAACTTGCTGAAAATATCTTCGTAGCCCAGGGTGAGCGGGCGGTGTACCAGCCCGTCAATCTCTACGGTCCACGGGTTGGTCTGAAAGTTGGCCGCACGAACAGCGGGATCCGATTTGTCGGTGCCGAACTCATAAAAATTATTGTACTGGAGGATTTTGCTTTCAGGTGTTAGTGAAAGCTTGTTGTCTGAGTACGGTGATGGCTTGGTTACCAACTGGCGGCGGCTGTCTTTGGCTGCGGGCTTGTCTTTACCGGTAAAAGCGTCAAACAGCCCGGCATTGGCTTGTGTGGCGATTGGCATGCCGACAAGGGTGATACCCAGCTTTTTTAAGATGTCGCGGCGCTGGCGATAAACCGACTCTGGTGTGGCATCGCTTTCCTTGAGCGCCCAGCGGGGGGATTTTTTGATTAGCATAGTCTTCCTTTGGCGTAATAAAAATTATTGTAATAGGCTGATGAGAAAGTAGACCTGACAAATCGATACTAAATTTCACAATATTATTCTTTGATTTTATGAAAGAAGAGGTTATGTTGCGCGGTGCAAATGAAACACCTTCGTTTAGGGATTAGGGATGTACAAACGAGCGATATTACTTTCTTCATTATTAGCGTTACCCGTCACGGCCACGGCAGCGGGTTCACCATTGGCTGCAGGCGGCTATGTCGGTAGCCCAACTTCCGGTGTTACAGTTAAGTACCGAGAGGAATTACAATTTTCAGTGGGGCTTGATACATTGAGCCTGACAGCGGATGCATTATGGAATGTCAGTGACCTGAGCCGCGGTACACTGTATTCGCCGTTCTACATCTTTACCGGATTGCAGTGGGTTGATGATGACAAGCATGAATGGGGGCCTAGAGCCGGTGCTGGTTTAGTCATCCCTTACGATAATTTTCACCTGTATGCCGAGGGCGGGCCGACCTGGTACTTGCAGAGCGATTCGAGTATAGAGTTCGAAGGCGCTATCGGGATCAGGGTAAATCTATAATGTCTTGATGAACGTAGTGGTTTTTTTGTGATATAAACTGCTGCGTTTCTCCCAATACCGTATTATCCATGAGTGACTTATACCAATTTCACGCACATCTTGAGCTTCAGCATATCTTCCTTGAAGCGCATGCCGAACGGTTTCACTATCTCAGTACTTTTTTTGAAGGCTATTATTGTTACCGTTATCGGTTGGTTACCCGGCAGGGAAAAGCCGATTGGACACAAATATTTGAACACGGTGTACGTTCCAAAGCAGCCAGCCAGATAGCAGACAGAAAACAGCTGGTACGGGAGCCGCGTTTGCCGTTTGCTGTGCTAACAGGCAAGCTTAAAGAACTGGTGAGAGATGACGAGCTGAACCTTGAGTCCCTTCAGTCTTTGCTTGATGAACACCTTGAATACACTGTCTTGACCCGGGAAGAGTTCCAGAAGCTAAAAGCGGCGGGCCTGACCGAGCGAATGCCTGCAGACTATTATCGCCCGGCGAGCGCTGACTACCAGAACACTGATACCAGGTTCGAGGCTGTTGGGATTAAGCTTCTCGCCTAAAGAGGCAAGTGGCCAGTTTTCATTAGCATCAGGCAGCCGTTTTTTGTCGATGGCTGATGTGAGCTACCTGCAGGGTAGCGGATCCAGGTTCCCCTTTCATAGTGCCCCTGTTCATCATAATAGTCGCCCGACAGAATAAAGATTTCTTCTCCGCCGTCATGCTGGTGGAGAGAAAAAGCAGAATCGGGCTGCCACTTCAATAAAATTGTTTTTTCCTGACCGTACCCGTGCAGCGGCAAGGTCGATAGTCTGTTATCGATTCCGGGCTGCCACATAGCGTTGTGGGTATCAAGGCGAAAAACTTCGGCGTCATGTTCCGGAAACATATTCAGTTTGACATATAGCAGGCAACCACCGTCGCTGCCGGGGGCATGGCAGGAACCCGGTGGGTTACGGATATAGGTTCCGGCGGGGTAGCAGCCGTACTCATCCTGGAAGATGCCGTCGATGACGAATATTTCTTC